>JAFGTX010000280.1 GCA_016938815.1 Clostridia bacterium
CTGCTCTTCTTCATCGGACTGGCTTATCGTCAGTTGGAACGTTATGAAGAGGCGATTGAATACTTTGAAAAGACCCTGCAGTATAATACTGGACATGTTGATACGATGAATGAAATCGGCATCTGTTTGATGAGTGTAGAGGCCTATGATGAAGCGGAACGTTACTTTAAGGAAGCTCTTAAAGCGGACATCAACAATCCGGAGCTACTGTGTAACTTGGGGATTGTCTATCTGAATAAAGGGAATCTCGAAGAGGCGGAAAGCTACCTTGGCCGGTCTTTTGAAGTCAATCCGGAAGATGAAATCACGAACGCATGGATTACTTATCTGAAAGATTTACAAAATAAATTTAATAACTAAAAATTTTGTTGAACCTACTTTATTTTTCTTGTAGAATAAAAGTGGGTTCAATTTTTTTTTGAACTCTTCCAAAGAACTAACAAATTTAAATATTAGAATATAAAGGAGTGAGTTGATGGTTAAAAATCTTAAAGAGCTTTTAGCTGTTGCAAAAGAGCAAAAGACAATGCGTCTTGTTGTCGCGGCAGCTCAAGATTCAGACGTTTTGATTGCGGTTTGTAAAGCGGCAGAAGAAGGTATCATTGAACCGGTTTTGGTTGGGGATATCGCAGGTATCAAGTCGGTTGCTGCTGAAAATAACTTGGATGTTTCATCTTATGAAATGGTTGAAGCGGTTGAACTTGAAGAGGCGGCAAAGAAAGCTGTTGCAATTGTAAAAGATGGAAAAGGCGACTTTATCATGAAAGGGCTTATCGACACGTCTATTTTATTGAAGGCGGTAGTGGATAGAGAGCATGGTTTGAGAACAGATAACCTCATTAGCCACGTTATGATTTATGAAGTGCCATCATATCACAAAATGATCATGCTTACTGACGGTGGCATGAACATCACCCCAAACTTAGAAGACAAGAAAAGTATCATCAACAATTCGATCATTGTTGGTAAGGCATTAGGCATCGAGACACTTAAAATCGCTTGTCTTGCTGCAAAGGAAAAAGTACATCCAAAAATGCAAGCGACTGTCGATGCAGCGGAATTAGAGAAAATGAGTAAAGAGGGTGCTTTTGGCGAGGGTGTTATCGTTGAGGGACCACTTGCTTTTGACCTTGCCATTTCAAAAGAAGCGGCAGAACATAAAGGCTTTAAGTCGGAAATTGCTGGTGATACAGACGTATTGATGGTACCAACTATCGAAATGGGTAATGGTATCGGCAAGACGATGACGTATTTTGCTAATGCGTCTTCTGCAGGTGTGATCATGGGTGCGAAAGTGCCTGTAGTGCTTGTATCGAGAGCGGATTCGTATGAGGCGAAACTTAATTCGATTGCTTTAGGTAGCGTAATCGCTGCTAACAACTAATAATAAGGGGAGTGAGTAGGAAATGAAAAAGTTTATGACTGGTAATGAAGCGGTTGCACGCGGTGCTTTTGAAGCGGGCGTTACATTTGCTTCTGCCTATCCTGGTACACCTAGTACTGAAATCCTAGAAAACATGGCTCAGTATAAAGAGGACATTTATTCAGAATGGTCTCCTAATGAGAAAGTAGCGCTTGAAGTTGCGCTTGGTGCATCGATTGCTGGCGCTAGAAGTTTGGCTGCTATGAAGCACGTTGGTGTCAACGTAGCGGCAGACCCTATGTTCACATTCGGATACAGTGGGGTTACTGGTGGCCTCGTACTTGTATCGGCTGATGATCCAGGTTGCCACAGTTCACAAAATGAGCAAGACAACAGATACTATGCAAAATTCGCGAAAATCGCTTGTATTGAACCAAGTGATTCTCAAGAATCAAAAGACTATTTGAAAGCTGCATTTGAGATTTCTGAAAAATACCAAGTAGCAGTACTTTACAGAATGACAACAAGAGTTTGTCACTCAAAAGGTCTTGTAGCATTAGACGACAGAAAATCAGTTGAAGCGATTCCATACGTGAAACAAGCAGATAGATACGTATGTGCACCTGCAACGGCTAAAAGAAATCACCCAATTGTTGAAGCAAAATTAGTGGAGCTTGAGAAATTCTCGAACGAAACTGAATTAAATAGAATCGAATGGCATGACAAAAAAATCGGTATTGTAACCAATGGTGTTGCTTATACTTATGCTAGAGAAGTATTTGGTGAATCGGCTTCTTATTTGAAAATCGGTTTTTCATACCCACTTCCAATGCAAAAGATTGCTGATTTTGCCAAAGAAGTTGAAACACTATACGTTATTGAAGAATTAGAGCCTTACATGGAAGAACAAATGAAGGCAGCTGGTATTCCATGTATCGGTAAAGACAAAATTCCTAATGTTGGTGAGTTGAACCCAGATATCATCGCTAAAGCGCTATTAGGAGAAGAAAGAGAAACTAAAACATTGGAAGCGGATAAAGTAGTAGGCAGACCGCCAACACTTTGTGCAGGTTGTCCACATAGAGGTTTCTTCTACGAATTGGCGAAGAAGAAAAACGTCATGGTAACAGGCGACATCGGATGTTATACACTGGGTTGTGCTGAACCGTTAAATACGATTGACACTGTAATTTGTATGGGTGGCTCTATTTCAATGGGACATGGCGCTAAGAAGGCATTTGAGAAAAACAATGTCGATAAAAAAGTTGTTGCAGTTATTGGAGACTCTACATTCTTCCACACAGGCGTTAACTCGCTTATTGATGTAGCTTACAATAGCGGCAATACGGTTTCTGTTATCTTGGATAATAGAATTACAGGTATGACGGGTCACCAAGAAAACCCAGGTTCAGGTTACACTTTAATGGGTGATCCAGCGAATATCATTGATATTCCTGCTTTGGTGAAATCAATTGGTATCAAACATGTGGTAAGTATTAACCCACTTCATTTAGATGAAGTCGATAAAGCGTTAGAAGATGCCTTCGCATACGATGGTCCATCGGTAATCATTACAAGATGGCCATGTGCACTTAAGCGTTTTACACCTGAAGACAAAGCTGAGTTCGATCTTGAGCGTAAGGTTTGTGTCGTGGTTGAAGATAAGTGTAAAGGTTGTAAGATCTGTACGAAGACAGGATGTCCAGCGATTAGCTTCGATAAAACGACTAAGAAAGCTGCAATTGATGCCAATATGTGCGTAGGTTGTACAGTTTGTCTTCAAGCATGTCCATTTGATGCAATCGAAAAGGCGGGTGAATAATATGTCAGAAGTAAAAAATATTCTGTTAGCAGGTGTAGGTGGTCAAGGAATCATCTTAGCGAGTAAAATATTAGCAACAGGTTTAATTGATGCTGGTTATGACGTAAAAATGTCTGAAGTTCACGGTATGGCTCAAAGGGGCGGTAGCGTAACGACTCAAGTACGTTTTGGCGAAAAGGTTTATTCGCCAATCATCGGTAAAGGACAAGCGGATATCCTTGTCTCTTTTGAAACAATGGAAACTGGTCGTTATGTAGAGTTCCTTAAGGCGGATGGTAAAGTTGTTCTTAATGACTTCGAAATGCCTTCGGCTGTCATTCTTTCAGGCGCTGCTGAGTATCCAACTGGCGTTGTTGAATCTGTACAAGAAAAATTTGAAACAACAGTTATCAAGGCTGCTGACCTTGCTCAAGAACTTGGCAACATCAAGACTATGAATGTCATCATCGTTGGTGCGCTCATTAAAGCGATGGGCTTACAAGATCTTAACTGGAAAGCAGTAATAGAAAAGACTGTAAAAGAGAAATTCGTAGACATGAACTTAAAAGCTATTGAACTTGGTATGTCTCAAGTTAAATAAGTAACGCTATCATCATGAAAAAGGGCCCTTAGTGGCTCTTTTTTATTTTATATGTATATTATAAACAAAGGACTAAAAATGAGCGGAAACTTTGAAAAAGGGGATAGTGTTGCAGGATATCAATTGAAAGGCGTCTGTATGAACCAGTACATAACGAGATATTCTTTATAGAATATTCACATATGAAATCTCAATTTCACGTGCTAATATAGTTTTGTAAGAAAATGAGGTGTGAAACGATGATAAAAACAACGGAGTTAGATCCAATCATGGGTGGCGTATTGTATTCGTCTTTATTTGGCTTCTCGTTTATGTTTGTAAAAATTGGATTAGACGGCGTGGGTGACGCATTTCATTTGTTGGCATTGAGATTTTTAATAGCATTCGTATTTATTGAAGGTCTGCGGCAGCTGAACGTTGTGAAAATCAATTTAAAGGATAAGAACATTGTACCGCTGTTATTCCTTTCGTTACTACAACCGCTGATATACTTCACGTTTGAAGCGATTGGCATTGCGATGACATCGTCATCACAGGCGGGCATCATGATTGCTTTTCTTCCGATTATGACCATTATCTTAGCGAAATGGATTCTTAATGAAGAAACAAGTCAGAGACAAATGATGTTCATATTGCTCTCTTTAGTGGGGGTATTGATTGTAAACGTCAACAATTTTTCCCTAGGAATTAATTTACAAGGCATGCTGGCGCTATTTATTGCAGTACTATCTGCAGCGTTATTTTCGGTCTATTCGAGAAAGTATTCCAGAGATTTTTTACCTACGGAAATTACCTATATAATGATGATGAGCGGTGCGATTGTCTTCAACGGCATCGAGTTGTACCGCCGTATTGGTACACATAGTTTAAACGGCTATTTTACACCTTTGGCAGACATCAACACTTTAGTAGCCATTTGCTTTCTTGCTATTTTCGCTTCGGTGCTGGTCTTTATCACATTAAACTACGTGCTAAGCAAAGTAGAAGCGTCGAAGATTTCGGTCTTTTCAAACTTTACAACATTTATTGCAATTTGCGCTGGTGTCCTTATTATGAAGGAACCATTCACCATGAACCACGCCATAGGGAGTATGTTAATCATCATTGGCGTTTGGGGTGTCAGTAGCAAAGTTGCAGCCACAAATTAGTTTTCTATAAGATTTCTATAGAATATGCACACTCAACCACAAGTTGTTTCCCCAAGCAGCTTGTACGAAACACCGGTGACCCCCGGTGTTTTTTCGTATCTTGAATACCATAGGGTCACGGAGAAGACGCTGGCAATGGGGGACAATGAGAGAATTTCAAACCGAAAATCAGGCCGGATATGCTGTTCTAGTACCCTTATATAAGAAGAAACAGGTTGCGGGAATAAGCGAACAAATTCTGAAAATTAGAACATTAAAAAACAAAAGAAAAAGCGGTTGACAGTGAATAGGTCAGATGCTAAGATATAGAAGTCGCCGATAATTGGAGATGAAAATTGATGAAGAGTAAGGCA
>JAFGTX010000281.1 GCA_016938815.1 Clostridia bacterium
TTCTCCCTAGCACGGAACCGATACGACCACCAAGAGTAGGTATCGGTTTTCTCAGGATAGAGGAGGCGGAAAGTATCGATGAATCCGGCTTCCAGGAGCTTGGTAAATTGCTGCCGTTCTTCAATGGTATACCCAGCATTTCGTTCATTCGACTTCGGGTTTTTCAGATCGATTGGATTATGGGCCACATTCAGGTCACCACATACAATGACACCCTTCATATCTTTCAGGGAAGATACATACGCTCTGAATGCTTCATCCCAATCCATTCGTACATCGAGCCTTGCCAATTCGCTTTGGCTGTTGGGTGTATAACAACTTACTACATAGAAATCTTCAAATTCAGCGGTAACTGTCCTCCCTTCGCTATCCAAAGGGTGACCAATTCCGGTTGAAACATCAATTGGCTCTGTTTTACTGAAAAGAGCCGTGCCACTGTAACCCTTCTTCTCGGCAAAGCTCCAGTACAGGTGATAATCAGGAAGACTCAGGGAGATTTGGTCTTCCTGCAGCTTTGTCTCCTGCAAGCAGAAAATATCTGCATCACTAGAGGAAACATACTCCTCAAATCCCTTTTTCTGAATTGCCCTGAGCCCGTTGACGTTCCAACTGATTAACTTCATGCAATACTCCTACATGAGAAACACGTGCATCGAATCGGCTTCATTGAGGACTTCTTCAGGCCAGATGGAGGCTTGCACCTCTCCGATGTGGGCTTTTTTCAGGAGGAACATACAGAGACGACTCTGTCCGATGCCACCACCGATGGTCTGAGGCAACTCTCCACCAAGCAAACGCTTATGCCAGTACAGTGACGTACGGTCTTCTGCATCTTTCATTTTGAGCTGTCGAAGGAGGGTCTCCTCATCCACCCTGATACCCATTGAGGAGAGTTCCAAGGAATCTCCACGGACGGTATCCCAGACAATGATGTCCCCGTTCAAGCCGGTGTGCTCATCGTCGGTCTTGGTTGACCAATCGTCATAATCAGGGGCTCTTCCGCCTTGGCTGATGCCATCAGCGAGTGGGCTGCCGATCCCGATAAGGAAAATGGCTCCATACTTCTTCGCTAGTTCTTTCTCTCGTTGTACAGGACTCAACTGAGGATACTCTCTCTGTGCATCCTCACTGTGGATAAAGGTAATATGTTCAGGAAGCGTCGGAGTGCATCCAGGAAACATTTCGCTCACCAAGAACTCAGTGCGTTTCATGGATGAGTATATCTTCCTCACTACACGCTTGAGATAGTCAAGTGAACGTTCATTTTTTCCCATGACCAGTTCCCAGTCCCACTGATCAACGTAAATGGAGTGTATTGCATCCAAGTCATCGTCAGGTCTGATGGCATTCATATCGGTGTACAAGCCAGTGCCACGTTTGAAGCCAAGGTCAGCCAGAGCCATACGCTTCCATTTTGCCAAGGATTGGACGATTTCCATTTCACGATTTTCCAGATTGCCTATCTGGAACCGCACTGGTCGTTCGATACCATTCAGATCGTCATTAATACCCGAACCCCTTGGGACAAAAAGCGGGCTGGTAACCCTGCTCAATTTCAAACCTCCAGAAAGTTCCCGTTCAAATGTGTCCTTGATGTACTTAATGGCTTTTTCAGTCTGTTTCTGCTCCATGGCAGGGACATAGCCTTCTGGGAAAAACTTTGGCATACAAATCTCCTTAATATGGCTGAGCATACCGTATTTTCTTGAGCTCGAAAACCCTAAAAGGGTAGGGATGTCCGTTGAATGAGATAGTGAAACGTATCGGATGATTGGCTTGCTAAAGAACAATCAACGAAACTTACCTGTATCAATACACGCCTTGTGAATATTTGTACATGTATTGAAAAAGTAAGAAAAAACATAAAATAAATTAGAAATGATTTTAAAACGATATAGGATTAAAATAATAAATGAGTATTTTTATAAAACTATATATAAAAAAAATCAAAATAATCGTAAAACAGTATAATAAATACTGAAACCAAAATCATAATAAAATAAAAATGATAGCTATATTCTTACCTATCAGTACACTCATCAGAAATTTCAGAATATACTGGTGTCTCACTGTATAGCAAAATGGTATATATAGTTATCAATAAAAAAAGTTGCATTATACAAGAATACTATAAAAATTCATGTAAAATAATAATAAATAAAATAAAACCAAATGGAAAAGATTGAGAAATGATTTGTACAAAGGAAGAACTTTGTTCTACATCCTCCATAAGCTTGTCTGGTTACTGGCGTCATGGTAATCTCCAA
>JAFGTX010000282.1 GCA_016938815.1 Clostridia bacterium
CATCGAAATGAACATCGAGTTAATCGCACCAATCGCTATCGAAGAAGGTCTTAAGTTCTCAATCCGTGAAGGTGGTAGAACAGTAGGTGCTGGTTCGGTAATCAAAATTATCGAATAGGCAAGTGACAGTTAGATAATCCATGATAGGGGCTGTAAAGCCCCTTTTTATTGCGATGTCAATTTTTTGTTGACAATCAAAATAAAGTGTGATAATTTAATTTAGTGACATTATAGTGGCGAAGATTGTGCGCGAGCACGATTCATAATAAAAAAAATCCGGGAGGTGCTAAGGATGAGAGTTAAAGTAACTATGGCTTGTACAGAGTGTAAGCAAAGAAACTATGACACAACTAAGAACAAGAAAAACAATCCTGATAGAATTGAGTTGAAAAAATACTGCAGATTCTGTAAAAAACACACAGTTCACAAAGAAACAAAATAATTGAAGCATAAATCAGCGTAGATTATAAGTTAAGGAAGTGAAATTTATGGCAGTAACAACAAACAAGAAGGCAGGTGGCTTTTTCAAGAGCGTGAAAGCGGAACTTAAGAAAGTAAGCTGGCCTACAAAAAGAGAACTAAAAGATTATACGATTGTAGTACTTGTTATGTGTACACTGATGATGGCTGGTATCTACGTATTCGATT
The DNA here is from genome assembly GCA_016938815.1 of Clostridia bacterium. Taxonomy (GTDB): domain Bacteria; phylum Bacillota; class Clostridia; order Peptostreptococcales; family Acidaminobacteraceae; genus JAFGTX01. Next base: position 649 of record JAFGTX010000282.1, read on the forward strand.
TAATTTTTAGAGGTGCATTGCAGTTATTTCTTTAATACACATTCTTGATAGGAGGGAAGGGCGCAGGCCCACAAAGTTATGTCGGAAAACGCAAAATGGTACGTTGTCCACACTTATTCGGGACATGAAAACAAAGTAAAAGCGAATATTGAGAAGCTTGTTGAAAACAGGGGTATGGAAGACATAATTCTTGAAGTAGTAGTTCCCACTGAAGAGGTTGTTGAGCTAAAAAATGGCAAGAAAAAGACAAAATCTAAAAAGATTTTTCCTGGCTATGCACTAGTAAAAATGATTATGACTGACGAATCTTGGTATGTTGTGCGTAATACGCGTGGTGTAACTGGATTTGTAGGACCTACATCAAAACCAATTCCTTTGACAGAAGAAGAAGTTCTGAATATGGGAATTGAAAAGAGAATTATTGAAATTGATGTCGAGATTGGTGAAACAATCAAGGTTACATCTGGACCATTCGAGAACTTCGTAGGGGTTGTCGAAGAAATTCACGAAGAACGACAAATATTAAAGGTGTTAATTTCTATGTTCGGCAGGGAAACACCTGTAGAGCTTGAATTTAATCAGATAGAAAAGTTGTAACAACTGTGTTTCAACTTTGATATATATATACATTGAGGAGGTGGAATAATGGCTAAAAAAGTAACAGGAATGATTAAGCTACAAATACCAGCAGGAAAGGCAACTCCAGCACCACCAGTTGGACCAGCTTTGGGTCAACATGGTGTGAATATTATGCAATTCTGTAAGGAATACAATGCTAAGACAGCTGACCAGACTGGACTTATTATTCCAGTAGTAATCACTGTATATCAAGACAGATCTTACACATTTATCACTAAGACGCCGCCGGCAGCAGTATTGATTAAGCGTGCAGCTAAAATCGAGAAAGCTTCAGGTGTGCCAAATAGAACTAAAGTTGCTACTATCACTTTAGATCAAGTTAAAGAAATTGCTGAATTAAAAATGCCAGACTTAAATGCGGCTAACATTGATTCTGCAATGAGCATGATCAAAGGTACAGCTAGATCTATGGGTATTGTAGTAGAAGAATAGGAATCGTTTTGATACAACAGTGGGAGGAATAACCCGATAAAACCACGAGGAGGTAGAAAATGGCTAAAAAAGGTAAGAGATACCAAGAAGCAAGTAAATTAGTTGATAGAACTAAACTTTACGATGTGGAAGAAGCTGTTTCTCTATTGAAAGATGTGGCGAAAGCGAAGTTCGACGAAACAGTTGAATTACACATCAAACTTGGTGTAGACGGCAGACATGCTGATCAGCAAGTTAGAGGAGCAATGGTATTACCACATGGTACTGGTAACACTAAAAAAGTGTTAGTAGTTGCTAAAGGAGAAAAAGCACAAGAAGCGGAAGCAGCTGGTGCAGATTTTGTCGGCGCAGAAGACATGATCGAAAAAATGCAAAAAGAAAACTGGTTTGATTTTGACGTTATCGTTGCAACGCCAGATATGATGGGTCTAGTAGGTAGACTAGGTAGAGTACTTGGTCCTAAAGGCTTAATGCCAAACCCTAAATCTGGTACAGTTACATTTGATGTAACTAAAGCAGTAAACGAAATCAAAGCAGGTAAAGTTGAGTACAGACTTGACAAAACAAATATTGTGCACGTTACAATTGGTAAGATTTCTTTTGAAAACGATAAGATCGTTGACAACTTAAATGCTTTAGTAGAAGCGGTTATAAAAGCTAAGCCAGCGTCTGCAAAAGGTACTTACTTAAGAAGTGTAACAATCACTAGTACAATGTCACCAGGTATCAAATTAAACGCTGCCAAATTCTAATTAAACAAAAGTTAAATTAGAGGTTGACAACGTATTAGATTGATGATATCATCAGTAGGACGTTAAAAAAGAATATGACCGTAGACAGTAGGTGCATTTGCTTAATTTTCCTACCGAGGTGACTATAAATTCTAGTATTTATTGCCTCTCATGTCTGCGGAAATGAGAGGCTTTTTTATATTTCAAAATTTGCAGGGAGGTGGACTTATGTCAAAGAACCTTGAACGCAAAAAGGTACAAGTAGAAGAGATTAAAGAAAAGTTCGCGAAAGCTCAATCGGCAATTCTAGTAGATTACAGAGGATTGACTGTTGAAGAAGTAACTGAACTTAGAACAAACTTCAGAAATGCAGGCGTTGAGTACAAAGTTTACAAAAACAACTTAATGAAGCTTGCAATTAAAGATACAGCATTTGAAGGTTTAAATGCTGACTTAGTAGGACCGAGTGCGGTAGCTTTTGGTTATGATGATCCTGTTGTTCCAGCAAAAATCATTAAAGATTTTGCTAAGAGCCACGATAAATTAGAACTTAAAGCTGGTGTAGTTGAAGGTGCATACTGTAATCTTGAAGAAATTAAAGCAATCGCTGACATTCCATCAAGAGAAGTATTACTTGCTAAGTTCCTTGGAAGTATTAAATCTCCAGTATCAAATTTTGCGTACTTATTACAAGCAATCATCGACAAAAAAGGTGATGACTCAGCAGAAATTGCTGCTGAATAGTTATTTTTCAAATTAATCGGAGGTGTACGATCATGACTAAAGAACAAATCATTGAAGCTATTAATGGTATGACTGTTTTAGAATTAAACGAATTAGTAAAGGCATGCGAAGAAGAATTCGGTGTGTCTGCTGCTGCTCCAGTAATGGTAGCTGCTGGCGGTGCTGCTGATGCAGGTGCTGCTGAAGATGAAAAAACTGAATTTGACGTAGTTCTTGCTAACGCAGGCGCTAAGAAAATCGGCGTAATCAAGGTTGTAAGAGAACTTACTGGCCTTGGCTTAAAAGAAGCAAAAGAATTAGTTGACGGTGCTCCTGGCACAATCAAAGAAGGCGCATCTAAAGAAGAAGCTGAATCAATGAAAGCTAAATTAGAAGAAGCAGGCGCTGCTGTAGAATTAAAGTAATAAGCTGCAAAATGAGTGAAACACCTAGGCACATTTGGTCTAGGTGTTTTTTTTTCAAAAAGGGAAGATGTTTCCTTTTTATTACATATCGTAAAATTCGTTGACACCCTATACTTAATGTGATATGATTTTAAAATGCCACAAGTATGTAACTTAAAATGGCACAGTATGGCTATTAGGGAGAGATCCCATAATATATTAAGGTGAACAACCTTTTCATTTAAGAATAAGGGGTGAAGATTTAATGCCACAACCTATTAGGCTGGGTAGAGCCGAAAGAATGAGTTTCTCCAGATACGGAGAAAAGATTGAAAAGCCCAATTTAATTGAAATCCAGAAAAAATCATATGAATGGTTTTTAAAGGAAGGCTTGATGGAAGCATTCAAAGACATTTCTCCAATTCAGGATTACACCGGAAATCTGATTTTGGAATTTATTGATTATGATCTTGAAAATGCTCCCAAATACGACGTGGAAGAGTGCAAGGAGAGAGATGTAACATTTGCCGTTCCACTTAAAGTTCAAGTTAGATTCATTAACAAAGAAACCGGAGAGGTTAAAGAGCAAAAAGTTTTCATGGGAGATTTTCCATTGATGACAGACAAAGGTACCTTTGTAATCAACGGTGCTGAGCGTGTTATCGTATCTCAGTTAGTAAGATCGCCAGGTCCTTACTATGATAAAACTTTTGACAAAGCCGGTAATGAGCTTTATTCAACGACTGTTATCCCTAACAGGGGTGCATGGTTGGAATATGAAACAGATTCCAACGACATTATTTCAGTGAGAATTGACCGTACGCGTAAGTTGCCGATGACGGTTCTTGCGAGAGCACTTGGTTATGCAACGGATCATGAAATCTTGACACTTTTCGGCGAAGACGAGAAGTTGCTTCGAACACTGGAAAAAGATGCGACAACAAATCAAGAAGAAGGTCTTATTGAAATCTACAAGAAATTGAGACCAGGTGAACCGCCTACAGTGGATAGTGCAAACAGCTTAATTAGCGCATTGTTCTTCGACGAAAAGCGGTACGATTTGGCAAAAGTAGGTCGTTACAAATTCAATAAAAAGTTGGGTGTATCCAATCGTATTGACGGTTGCGTCGCTGCAGAAAATATCATCAACCCTCAAACAGGCGAAATCATCGTAGAACATGAAGAAAGAATTTCAAGAAAGAAAGCATTTGAAGTTGAAAATGCCGGTATTAATGAAGTTTTAGTTTACGACAAAGAAGATAAGAAAATCAAAGTCATCGGTAATAATTTCGTCAACATTCAAAAATATGTTGATGCAAGCTCATTGAACATCAATGAAAAAGTATATTACCCTGTTCTAAAAGAAATTTTAGACGCAAATACTTCTACTGAAGATATTCTAAAAGCAGTAGAAGAAAGACGTGGCGAGTTAATTCCTAGAAATATCATTGTGGCTGACATTTTAGCTTCAATGTCATATGTATTAAATCTTTCACACGGTATTGGCGATGTAGATGATATTGACCATTTAGGAAACCGTAGAATTCGTTCTGTAGGTGAACTTCTACAAAACCAATTCAGAATTGGTCTTTCGAGAATGGAAAGAGTCGTTCGTGAGAGAATGACAATCCAAGACATGGATTCGATTACACCACAAGCGCTTATCAATATCAGACCGGTTGTGGCTGCAATCAAAGAATTCTTTGGTAGCTCTCAGTTATCACAGTTCATGGATCAAACGAATCCGCTTGCTGAGTTGACTCATAAGAGAAGACTTTCTGCACTTGGACCAGGTGGTTTATCGAGAGAGAGAGCGGGCTTTGAGGTTCGTGACGTTCACTATTCTCACTATGGTAGAATGTGTCCGATTGAAACACCTGAGGGTCCAAATATCGGTCTTATCGGTTCGTTAAGTTCTTATGCGAGAATTAATGAGTACGGCTTTATCGAGTCACCGTATATCATTGTTGAAAAGGGTCTTGGTAAGGTAACAGAGCAAATCGAATATTTGACAGCAGACGTTGAAACGAAGTGTATCGTTATTCCGGCAAGTGAGCCGCTCGATGACGACAACATGATCATCGCTGAAAGAGTAGTTGGACGAAGAAAAGGGGATATCAAAGAATATCCAGCTAAAGAAGTTGACTACATGGAAGTATCACCACAACAAATGGTATCGGTAGCGACAGCTATGATTCCTTTCCTTGAGAACGACGACGCCAACAGAGCCTTGATGGGTGCGAACATGCAACGTCAGGCGGTTCCGCTACTTAGAACTGCTGCACCAATTATCGGTACAGGTATGGAGTCAAAAGCAGCACAAGATTCAGGTGTTGTATTGCTTGCGGAAAAAGACGGTGTGGTTGAATATGTTTCAGCGACAGAGATCATCATCAAAAATGACGATGGTTCTAAGTCTCGTCATAAAATGCTTAAATTCAAGCGTTCTAACCAAGGTACTTGCATCAACCAAAGACCGCTTTGTGTACATGGTGAAGTGGTTAAGGCTGGAGACGTTCTTGCGGACGGTCCTGCAACAGATAATGGTGAGATTGCACTTGGTACAAACTTGTTAATCGGCTTCATGACATGGGAAGGCTACAATTATGAGGATGCCATCCTTCTAAGTGAAGAATTGGTTATTGAAGACAGATTAACTTCTATTCATATTGAAGAATATGAATCAGAAGCTAGAGATACAAAACTCGGACCTGAAGAGATTACGCGAGACATTCCAAACGTTGGTGAGGATGCCCTTAAGAATCTTGATGAGCGCGGTATCGTAAGAATCGGTGCAGAAGTTGGTCCTGGAGATATATTGGTTGGTAAGGTAACGCCAAAAGGTGAAACTGAACTGACGGCTGAAGAGCGTCTCTTAAGAGCGATTTTCGGCGAAAAAGCGCGTGAGGTAAGAGATACAGCACTTAGAGTACCTCACGGTGAATCCGGTATCATTGTAGATGTCAAAGTATTTACAAGAGAAAACGGAGATGAATTGCCACCAGGCGTTAACGTCCTTGTTCGTGTTTATATTGCGAAGAAGCGTAAGATTAACGTAGGCGATAAGATGGCGGGTCGTCACGGTAACAAAGGGGTTATCTCTAGAATATTACCGATTGAGGATATGCCATTCTTAGATGATGGTACACCAATTCAAATCGTATTGAATCCACTGGGCGTTCCGTCGCGTATGAACATCGGTCAGGTACTTGAAATCCACTTGGGATTAGCCGCTAAGAAATTAGGTTGGAATGTTGCAACATCTGTATTTGATGGTGCGAAAGAGAATCAAATCTCAGAACTTCTTCAAGAAGCTGGTTATCCAGGTGACGGTAAACTGGTCGTTAGAGATGGACGTACAGGTGATGCCTTTGATAACCGTGTTACAGTAGGTTACATGTACATGTTGAAACTGCATCACTTGGTTGATGACAAGCTTCATGCAAGAAGTACTGGTCCTTACTCACTTGTAACGCAACAGCCACTGGGTGGTAAAGCACAGTTTGGTGGACAGCGTTTTGGAGAGATGGAGGTATGGGCACTAGAGGCATACGGTGCGGCTCATACATTACAGGAAATTCTAACAGTGAAATCAGACGACATCGTAGGCCGTGTTAAGGCATACGAATCCATTGTAAAAGGTGAGAACATTCCTGAACCGGGTATTCCTGAATCATTCAAGGTATTGATCAAAGAGCTTCAGTCATTGGCACTTGACGTTAAAGTGTTAAATGATGTGTATGGCGAAATTGATATGGTTGATACAGATGGCTTGGAAGACGAAACTGGCAAGTTTGCTGAAGAGATGAAGGATGACTTCAAGGAAGTTAAAGAAGAAATTACTTCAGAACAACTTGGAGCGGTAGGTTATTCAGAAACGGACTTTGATGAAGAAGACGAAGACGACTCTGAAGAATAAATTTTATTTGAAGGGAGAGGTACCCCTTGGTGGAATACAATAATTTTGATTCAATAAAAATTGGTTTGGCATCGCCTGAAAAAATCAGAGCTTGGTCTAAAGGAGAAGTAAAAAAGCCGGAAACAATCAACTATAGAACATTAAAACCAGAGAAGGAAGGTCTATTTTGTGAGAAAATCTTTGGACCAACTAAAGACTGGGAATGTCACTGTGGAAAATATAAAAGAGTAAGATATAAAGGTGTGGTGTGTGACCGTTGTGGCGTTGAAGTCACAAAGTCAAAAGTAAGACGTGAACGTATGGGTCATATTGAGCTTGCTGCACCGGTATCACATATCTGGTATTTCAAGGGGATCCCATCAAAGATGGGAATTCTGCTTGACATGTCACCTCGTTCTCTGGAAAAAGTACTTTATTTCGCCTCTTACATCGTAATCGAGCCAGGCGAAACATCTCTTTCACATAAGCAATTGCTTAACGAGAAAGAGTACATGGACTACAGAGAGAAATATGGCAACAAATTTAGAGCGGCAATGGGTGCGGAAGCGGTTAAAGAAGTTTTAGCGCAAATTGACCTTGAAGAATTAACAAAAGAATTACGTTCAAAGCTAGATGATAGTACAGGCCAAAAGAAGGTCAGAACGATCAGACGTCTTGAAGTGGTAGAAGCTTTCAGACTTTCAGGAAATGATCCTCAGTGGATGATTCTTGATGTGGTTCCGGTTATACCACCGGATTTACGTCCGATGGTTCAGCTGGACGGTGGTCGTTTTGCGACATCGGATTTGAATGACTTATACAGACGTGTTATCAACAGAAACAACCGTCTTAAGAGACTATTGGAGTTGGGCGCACCTGACATCATTGTAAGAAACGAAAAGAGAATGCTTCAAGAAGCAGTCGATGCACTCATTGATAACGGCAGACGTGGCCGTCCTGTTACAGGACCGGGTAACCGTCCGCTAAGATCCCTTTCAGACATGCTTAAAGGTAAGCACGGACGTTTCCGTCAAAACTTACTGGGTAAGCGTGTTGACTACTCTGGCCGTTCGGTTATCGTAGTTGGACCGGAACTTAAATTCTATCAATGTGGTCTACCTAAGAAAATGGCCCTTGAACTTTTCAAACCTTTCATCATGAAGAAATTGGTGAAGGAAGGATTTGTACCGAATATCAAGAGTGCTAAGCGAATGGTAGAACGTGCGAGACCGGAAGTTTGGGACATCGTTGAAGAAGTGATCAAGGATCATACAGTACTTCTTAACCGTGCGCCGACACTTCATAGATTGGGTATCCAGGCATTTGAGCCAATCCTAATCGAAGGTAAAGCGATCAGACTGCACCCACTTGTATGTACTGCCTATAACGCCGACTTTGACGGTGACCAGATGGCGGTTCACGTACCTTTATCGGTAGAAGCACAAGCGGAAGCAAGATTCTTGATGCTTTCTGTAAACAACATTTTAGCGCCTAAAGATGGTAACCCAATTACAACGCCTACACAGGACATGGTACTTGGTGCATACTACTTGACGCTTGAAAAAGAAGATCAACTTGGCAATGGCATGGTATTCAAAGATTATGAAGAAATGCTCATGGCTTATGACAATAAAGCAGTAAGTCTTCATGCGAAGGTTAAAGTAAGATACTTTGACGAGCATGGTGAGACTTACCTTAAAGAAGGTACAGTAGGCCGATTCATCTTCAATGAGAAAATTCCTCAAAATTTAGGTTTTGTGGATAGAAAAGCACATCCGTACGCATTGGAAGTAGACTTCCTTTGTACAAAGGGTAAATTGGAAGAAATTATTGCTAAGTGTTTCCGTAGACACGGTAATACAGTTACTGCAAACATCCTCGACCATATCAAGGAGATGGGCTTCAAATTCTCTACAAAAGGCGCGATTACCATTTCTGTATCGGATATGATCATTCCAGAAGCTAAGAAGGACTTGATTACAGCGGGTCATGCTTTGGTCGAAAAATACTCTAAAGCTTATAGACGTGGTCTGATCTCGGATGAAGAGCGTTATGAAAAAGTTATTCAAACATGGACAAAGACAACAGACGAAGTAACAGATGCCTTGATGTCAAATCTCGATGATTTGAACAACGTTAAAATCATGGCCCATTCTGGAGCCAGAGGTAGTAAAAACCAAATTAGACAGCTGGCGGGTATGCGTGGTCTGATGGCGAACGCTGTTGGTAAAACAGTTGAGATTCCTATCATTTCAAACTTCCGTGAGGGTTTATCGGTACTGGAGTACTTTATTTCGACAACAGGTGCGAGAAAAGGTCTTGCGGATACAGCGCTTAGAACTGCCGATTCGGGGTATTTAACAAGACGTCTGGTTGATGTTTCACAGGATGTTATCGTAAGAGATATCGATTGTGGCGTTACTGAAGGCATTTGGGTTGAAACTTTCAAAGAAGGCAACGAAATTATTGAAGAGTTCCAAGAACGAATCACAGGCCGTTATCCGGTAAATGATGTTATGCATCCGGAGACAGGCGAATTGATCGCTTCAAAAGATAAATTGATTTCTGACGAAACTGCGAAAGAAATTGTTGATGCAGGTTACGAAAAGCTTGAAATCAGATCGGTATTAACTTGCGAAACACCTCATGGTGTATGTTCTAAATGTTACGGTATCAACTTGGCGACAGGTCGTCCGGTTCATGTAGGTGAAGCGATAGGTATCATTGCGGCACAATCAATCGGTGAGCCGGGTACTCAGTTGACAATGAGAACATTCCATACTGGTGGTGTTGCCGGCGGCGATATCACTCAGGGTCTTCCAAGGGTAGAAGAATTATTTGAGGCAAGAAAGCCAAAAGGTTTGGCTGTCATTGCTGAGGCTGATGGTCGCATTTCTTTTAAAGAAACAAGGAAGAAGAAAGAAGTTGTTATTACGACTGACTCCGGTGAGGCGCATGCAGCTCAAGTTGTATATGGCTCAAGACTACGCGTACAAGATGGCGACATGGTTAAGGCTGGAGAGTTGATTACTGATGGTTCGGTTAATCCACATGACATCTTGAGAGTTGTTGGCGTAAGAGGCGTACAAGAATACATCGTTAAAGAGGTTCAAAGAGTGTATCGTATGCAAGGTGTTGATATCAACGACAAGCACGTTGAAATCATCATTCGTCAAATGCTTTCAAAAATTAAAGTGGATGAAGCTGGTGATACACACTTCCTTCCAGGTGGTGTGGTAAGCTACAAAGAGTTTGTTGATGCAAACAAAGTGGTTGAGGCTGAAGGTGGCGAACTTGCAACTGGATCACGGTCACTACTTGGAATCACGAAAGCGTCTCTTGCAACTGAATCATTCTTATCAGCAGCGTCCTTCCAGGAAACAACACGTGTTCTTACTGAAGCCGCAATCAACGGTAAAGAAGACAAGTTACTTGGCTTGAAGGAAAATGTTATTATTGGTAAATTAATTCCAGCCGGAACGGGTATGAGAAAATACAAAAACATTGCGATTCAAAGCAAGGCAGTTTTTGATCATTCAGCAGACGAATTTATGTAAAATTTCTTTGTTGACAGCCCATAGGCTAGGTGTTAAAATGATAAAGTGTGCATGTAGGCACCTGTGTTCTAACTTAATTTTGAGGAGGAATCAGTGTGGAAATGCATATCCCATCAGACGGTAAATTGAAGATTGGAACGAAGCAAGCGCTTAAAGCACTCAACAATAATGCGGCCAAGGCCCTATATATTGCAAGAGATGCAGAAGAGCATGTAACGCGACAATTGGTTGAAATTGCCGCTGACAAAGACGTAGAAATTATCTACGTTGAAACAATGAAACAGCTTGGAAAAGCTTGTAAAATTGACGTTGGTGCTGCGACAGCAGTAATAGTGAAATAAAAGACTAATTTTTAAAAAGAAAGGAGGTGCCGTGGATGCCTACTATTAATCAGTTAGTACGTAAAGGTAGAAAAGAGTTAGTTGACAAATCAACAGCTCCAGCTCTACAAAGAGGTTTTAACTCGTTACACAGAAAGCCTACTAAGATAAGCGCTCCTCAAAAGAGAGGTGTTTGTACTTCAGTTAAGACTATGACGCCTAAAAAACCTAACTCGGCTCTTAGAAAAGTTGCCAGAGTAAGACTTACAAATGGTTTAGAAGTTACAGCATACATTCCAGGTGTTGGACATAACTTACAAGAGCATAGTGTGGTTTTAATCAGAGGTGGTAGAATCAAAGACTTACCAGGGGTTAGATACCATATCGTAAGGGGTGTACTTGATACATCAGGTGTTTCTGATAGAATGCAATCTAGATCTAAATATGGTGCTAAGAGACCAAAAGCTAAGAAAGCATAATTTAAATTAAAACAAGTGCCTCTCACTAACCAACATTAGTGAGAGGCTCAATTAAGTCAAATTTTATTGCACAACGACAATTAAGTTTGTCGAGTACCGATGATATTTATTTATTATTAAGGAGGGAAGAAACGTGCCTAGAAAAGGAAATGTACCTAAGAGAGAAGTTTTAGCTGATCCAGTGTACGGTAGCACGGTTGTTACAAAGTTAATCAACAATGTTATGTTAGACGGTAAGAAAGGTACTGCTCAGCGTATTGTTTACGATGCATTCGAAGTGATTGCAGAGAAAACAGGTAAAGATGCTTTAGAAGTGTTTGAACAAGCAATGGAAAACATCATGCCAGTTTTAGAAGTAAAAGCAAGACGTGTTGGTGGTACAAACTATCAGGTTCCAATGGAAGTTAGACCAAAGAGAAGACAAACATTAGGTCTTAGATGGTTAGTAACTTACACTCGTAAAAGAGGCGAAAGAACTATGATGGAAAGATTAGCGAAAGAAATTATGGACGCTGCTAATAACACTGGTGCTTCAGTTAAGAAGAAAGAAGATACACACAAAATGGCAGAAGCTAATAGAGCATTTGCACATTATAGATGGTAACAGACATTTACTAATGCAATAGCGAAGAGCGCTATTTAGCAAGGAGGATATTCATGAGTAGAGCGTTTCCTCTAGAGAGGACTAGAAATATCGGTATCATGGCGCACATCGATGCCGGCAAAACGACAACTACTGAGAGAATTCTTTTTTATTCTGGTAAAACCCACAAAATTGGTGAAGTTCACGAAGGTGGCGCAACAATGGACTGGATGGAGCAAGAGCAGGAAAGAGGGATCACGATTACTTCTGCTGCCACAACGTGTGAGTGGAAGAATCATAGAATAAACATCATCGATACACCGGGTCACGTTGACTTCACTGTTGAAGTTGAGCGTTCTCTACGTGTTCTTGATGGTTCAGTAGCTGTTTTCTGTGCGAAGGGTGGGGTTGAGCCTCAGTCTGAAACTGTATGGAGACAAGCAACAAAATATAGAGTACCTAGAATGGCTTTCGTTAACAAGATGGACATTACTGGTGCTGACTTCCTACGTGTAGTAGGCATGATGAGAGACAGACTTAAAGCTAACGCAGTTCCCGTTCAGTTACCGATTGGTGCTGAAAACGACTTCGCTGGTATCGTTACATTGATGGATATGAAAGCTAGAATTTACAATGACGATTTAGGTCAAGATATCTCTATCGAAGAAATTCCTGCAGATATGCAAGAATTAGCAGAAGAATACAGAGCAGCAATGGTAGAAGCTATTGCTGAAACTGATGAAGATTTAATGATGAAGTACCTTGACGGTGAAGAGATTTCTGAAGAAGAGTTGAAAGTTGCTTTGAGAAAAGCGACTATCGACAACCACATCGTACCTGTACTTTGTGGATCGGCATACAAAAACAAAGGTGTTCAAATGATGCTTGACGCTGTTGTTGATTTCATGCCAGCACCTACAGATGTACCTGCTATCATGGGTGTAACTCCAGACGGTGAAGAAGAAGCAAGACCTTCAAGCGACGACGAGCCATTCTCATCATTAGCATTCAAAATCATGACGGACCCATTCGTTGGTAGACTTACTTTCTTCAGAGTTTACTCGGGTACTTTGGACTCAGGTTCTTACGTACACAACTCTACAAAAGATAAGAAAGAAAGAATCGGTCGTATTCTTCAAATGCATGCTAACAAAAGAGAAGAAATCGATAAAGTATACTCAGGTGACATTGCTGGTGCAATCGGTCTTAAGTATACAACAACAGGTGACACACTTTGTGACGCGGATCACCCAATCATTCTTGAAACAATGGAATTCCCGGATCCAGTTATCCAGGTAGCTATTGAGCCTAAAACTAAGGCTGGTCAAGAGAAAATGGGTATCGCTTTAGCAAAACTTGCTGAAGAAGATCCAACGTTCAGAACGTACACAGACGAAGAAACTGGTCAGGTTATCATCGCTGGTATGGGTGAGCTTCACTTGGAAATCATCGTAGACAGACTTTTAAGAGAGTTTAAGGTAGAAGCGAACATTGGTGCGCCTCAAGTATCTTACAAAGAAACAATCACAAAAGCTGTTGATGTTGATCACAAATACTCTAAACAATCTGGTGGTAGAGGTCAATACGGTCACGTTAAGATCAGAGTTAGACCTAACGAGCCAGGTGTTGGATATACTTTTGAAAATGCAGTTACGGGTGGTGCGATTCCTCGTGAATACATCGAGCCTGCTAACCAAGGTATCCAAGGCGCAATGCAAGCTGGTATCTTAGCTGGATTCGAAGTTGTAGACGTTCACGTAGAACTATATGATGGTTCTTACCATGAAGTCGACTCTTCAGAGATGGCGTTCAAGATGGCTGGTTCTATGGCGTTCAAGGATGCAATGAAGAAAGGTGGCGCAGTATTACTTGAGCCTTACATGAAGGTAGAAGTAGTTGTGCCTGAAGATTACCTAGGCGACGTTATGGGTGACCTTAACTCTCGTAGAGGTAAGTTAGAAGGTATGGAAGCAATCGATGGTGCACAAATCATCAGAGCGTTCGTTCCACTTTCTGAAATGTTTGGTTACGCAACTGACTTGAGATCTAAGTCTCAAGGTAGAGGTAACTACACTATGCAATTCGACCATTTCGAACAAGTGCCTAACAGCATTGCTGAAAAGGTTATGGAAGGCAAAAAGTAATCAATTCAATGAATTTCTAGCGTGACCCTGTAAGGGGTCACGCCATCTAAAATTATAAAATAATCTAAGATTTAGAGGAGGCTTTAAAAATGGGTAAGGAAAAATTTGATAGAAGTAAACCCCATGTTAACATTGGTACAATCGGTCACGTTGACCACGGTAAAACTACTTTAACTGCAGCAATCACAAAAGTATTATTCGAGCACTACGGTCTTGGTGAAAAAGTTGATTTCGAAAACATCGACAAGGCACCAGAAGAGAGAGAAAGAGGTATCACTATCTCTACTGCTCACGTTGAGTACCAAACACCAAACAGACACTACGCTCACGTAGACTGTCCAGGCCATGCCGACTACGTTAAGAACATGATCACTGGTGCAGCTCAAATG
>JAFGTX010000043.1 GCA_016938815.1 Clostridia bacterium
CACCCTTGCCATTAGCTATACACTTCCCACTACTAGGGCGTGCTTGGGACTTGCACCCTTAAGATTGTGCCCATGCTGGGCACACCCTTAAAAGGACGTTCCAACACTTCAAGTGTTTGGAACGTCCTCATTTTTTTTGCTAGTCGTCATAAGCAACCGATTCTAAAAACAAACCTTTCCCCTCTGCGATATAGGTTACCTTATGCCGATCTTGGGCTTTTAGATAGCTTCCCATAGCCGCGGGTTTAATCTGTTCTAAGCCAACTTGGATCAAGGTTCCCGTCAAACGTCTCACCATATTGTGCAGAAAGCCATTGCCTTCAAACTCAAAAATCAGATATTCCCCTTCAAAAAAGATGTCCAGCCTATCCAGACGTCTGACCATAGATTTCTTTTTAGATTTCGCATTGGTAAAAGTCGTGAAATCGTGTTCACCGATTACCATGGCCGCAGCTTCTTGCATCGCTTCAATATCCAAAGGCTCTGGAATGTGCAGCGCATATTTTCTCACAAACGGATTATGAACCGCTTGATTCACGATGTAATAGCGATAGATCTTGGTTTTTGCACTGAAACGCGCATGGAAATCTTCATCAACCATTTCCAAAGACTGGACACCGATATCTTCAGGCAAATAGCGATTGACTTCATTCAAAAACGCATCGACATCCAATCTTTTTTTACAATGAAAATTGGCCACCTGCCCCCTCGCATGCACACCAGCATCTGTACGACCGGAACCGATAATCTGTATCTCTGTATTCAACAGTCGAGACAACACTGTCTCAATTTTTTCCTGAATGCTGTTTTCTCCATTGCCGAGTCGCTGCCATCCTTTATAACGGCTGCCATCATAGGCAATGATCATTTTATAATTATTCATAACTGTTTACTCTACTTTCTCCATCTAATTTACTTTTTATAACACCCTTTATGATGACCACCAGCGGCATCGCATAACACAAAACAGCATAGGGCACATAATGTATCGGATTCATTGCAAAAATCGCCATGATAATCAAGGCATTAACATTCCAAAACTCCACAGGGGCAATAATCGTACCCGAATCTGATATCACACTGGCCAGTTGAACCTCTGTAAGACCCACTTCTAAAAATCGGCCTTTCAGCTGTTTTGCCGGCACAATAATCCCTACCGTCTGATCACAAGTAAGAGACGTAAGCAATATACTCAAAACTGCAGTCCGACTCATCAGCTGGCCCGGGTTTTTAGTGTCTCCGACAACTGCACCAATTAAAGGTTCAAAAACGCTACCTAGTTCAAAAAGACTGCTCAAGGCCACTGCACTCAGCACAATCAGAATAACTTCAGTCATCGGCAAAATCCCTCCACCTTTAATGATGCCATCCACCGCTGAGATCCCCGATTCAAGTGAAACACCATGAATCACCCAAGTAATCAATTTGTTGAATGGTATATGCTGATAGAAAAGGGCAACCCCACTTCCGAAAATCGCGCAAATCGACATCATCCTAATGGTAGATAAGCCACTCAGCGCCAGAACCACCACCATGACCGGGAAAACGACCAACCAAGGCGACAAATGAAAGATCGAAGTCACCCCATCGCAAAATGCCAACGCCGATTCTCCAAGTTGACCCGTCGTGTATTGGCTACCCAAGAAAAAATAGAAGACGAGGGCGATCATAATGCCGATCGACAGGGTCTTAAGTTGCTCTTTGATATAGGCTTTATAATAACCACCAACGGTTTCTAACGTTAAATTCATGAGTCCAGACATCGGAGAAATCTTATCCGCGATAAAAGCACCCGAAACCAGGGTACCAACAATGATTTCCTGCGGAATACCAAATCCGATGCCAATGCCATACAAGGCGACGCCAACAGTGCTGATGGTTCCAATTGCCGTACCCAGTACATAGGATAGCAGCATCAAAATGACAAAACTCGCCAGTAAAAAGTTCATCCCTTCTATGTATAGAAATCCATAGTAGATCAGCATCGGCACAACACCAGAGGCAATCCAGGTCGTTATGGTGACGCCAATCAGTAAAATGACAGCGTAAATAGAACGGCACGCCCAAATGCCATGATACAAAGCACGTATGATTTCATCACGCAAAGCACCTTTTTTGCGCAACATGAATAGCGTCACCGCAATAGCCACCCAAAAACCAAACACCATGGACCAGCCCATCACGAGACACGTACCAATCGCCGCCACCGTTACCAAAATAATGGCAATAGCAGCTTGGACTGAAAATTTGTAATTTCCCATAACACACCTCTATTTAAAGCAATCCAGCGTCAATTCTGCATCGCTTATAAACCATCCGCGATTAATTAACTGATGCATTTTGCCTAAAATGCCCTTCCAAAAGGCTTTGTAAGCTGTCAGCTGCGCTTCATCCAAGTCATCTAGTCCTTGGTGTAAAACATGAATCTCCGTACAGTACTCTGTTTCTGAAGTTGCGCTCATGATTCTGATTTCAACGCTAGAAACACGATTCGAAAAACAATAATCGTCTTTCCAATCTAGCAAAATCAGCGATTCGCGCTCATAAGAACGGTAACATGTTCCCGCAGACCGAATGGTTTGATCACCAGTTGAAATCGCGATATCAAAAATACCGCCCTCCGAAAAATCTATTACGAAAGGCCCCTCATGCCACTTGGCAATTTCCTTTTCATTCGTGAACAGTTTATACGCACGAGTCGTATGTGTATAAAGTCTTGTACCCTCGTGTAAAAATTTAGCCATAAACAATTCCCCCTCATTGAATCTATTATACACAATTTTTAGGTTCTTTTTCTCTACAAAAATAAAGAGACTCAAAACTTCTTGAGTCTCCTTGTCTATTCCTTCCACTTTGGATTATGCCATCTCTTTACTTGCTTGATAAGCCTTCATTTCATCATCCGACATTTTTTCCATCGTAATGCCTGTAAAGCCATAGATAATGGAAACAACTGGATTGATTAAATTGAGGAACGCATAAGGCGCATAAGCAAACGGATGCACGCCAAGCGACCCATACATATAGGCACCACAGGTGTTCCATGGCACAAGCGGCGACGTCAGCGTACCTGAATCCTCTAGAATTCTCGAAAGGTTCTTTGGCGCCAAGCCACGTTCATCATAAAGTTCTTTAAACATTCTACC
>JAFGTX010000044.1 GCA_016938815.1 Clostridia bacterium
AGGAGAGAATGTGAACAACATCTCCATTCCCGACATCATTGCATACGCTGCGTCGGTATTCGCGATAGACAACCCTAAATCTGCGTGGGCAAAATTGGATAATGGATTGACGGCAATGAAAGCACCAAGAGATAAACTGGGTGAGAGTCTAAACCCATAGGATACATCAAGTAAAATGGCCATTTCATCTTCGATGAATGCTTCTCCCCCTCCCACATGGAGATAATTCACAAATGAACATGTGGGGCTAGAACCTTCAAACACTGTTTGCGATGCAAATACCACGCTTCCACCACATAGAACCACCAAAACCAACAACCCGATTCTTACATTCTTAGTCATACTTCATTTACTTCCTTATATATTGTTAGTGACTATTCTTTTCTACCAATTGATCAAGCATTCCCACCAATTCAGACTGCCTATAAGGCACACCTTGTACAACAACAAGATTGATATCCCTCAGATTGTTAATGTCCTCAAGTGGATTACTGTTTAAGACCAATAGATCAGAGCGCCGACCTGCATGTACTGTTCCGAATTCATCTGATTTTTCAAAGCATTCAGAAGCCCGTACCGTGGAAGCAGCAATTGCCTCCCAGGTGGTCATCCCCAACGCAACCAATCTTTCCAATTCCTTGTGCAGTGAAGAACCTGCAACTACGTTCAGGGTTCCACTGTCCGTCCCCGCTGCAATAGGGGCGTTTGCCCTGATAAGTGCCTCCACAATCAAAGCAAAATCTTCCATGTGATCAGAGGGCAATACAGAGTACCCCTCCACGTTTTTCTGTATGAGCTTGGAAAATGATTCTACTGATGCAGACCAGAATGCCCGATTTGACGGAGATATATAGCGTGTCCAGGGATCAGCATCAATGGCATCAATATGTTCGGGAGCAACGATATTCCTCCAGACTTCCAATGTAGGGATATTCCAAATTCCAGCCTCGGCAGTACGGTTTGCAATTTCATCAAGTATTTCGGGTTCTATCATGAATGTGCCAAATGGGTTGATATAACCGGTCAGATGTTCAATGGAGTGCATCAAGGAACCATCGACTACCTCTTCAATTCCTACCTCATGAGGAACATGCCCTACCACAGGAAAACCCAACTTCTTGGCCTCTTTTGCAATACTGTAGAATGCGCTTGAGGGAAGCTTATTGTACACTTTGAAATATTCAAATCCTTTCTCATTAGCCCTCCGGACAGCATCCACCCCTTCGTTGGCCGTCTTTGTGTCCAAGTAGAGCGACTTATCAAAGTATTTGCCCGTTCTCGCTTCATGAATGGGGCTTGCTTGGTACACCCAAGGTGAAAGCACTTCTCCTTTTCGAACCGAGTCCCGGAATTCCAGATGGTCACTGAAGGCAAACCTTGCATCATCCCGACCGGCATCAGTAAAGGACGCCATATTGCGAACTGAAGTCACCCCATTTGCCAAGAACAGCAAGGGATCCAAGGCATTGAAAAGGAGATGCACATGCGCATCCGCCAGGCCCGGAACTATCCACTTGCCGGTACAGTCGATACGATCTGCAGATGCAGGGATTCTTTCATAATCAGTACCCACATATACAATCTTTTTATCTTCTACGATTACCACTACATTCTCGATAATCTTTTCAGGCTCAGTCATGGGAATTACTGTTGCATGAACAAAAGCCTGTGTGGCATTCACCTCCTTAGGCTTTGGAAGCTCCAAGCGAACTGCACGGGGCCCTGTTAAACAGGAGGTTATAAACAAGACGCAAACCAAAAGCAATCCTATTATCCAAAGCCTATACTTCTTCCCTACCATAATATTCTCCTATTCACGTATGATGGTAGAAAGGATATCGCTCAGTGATGGCTGATCCTATCGGAAAAATGTATGAGAAATGGAATAAACAGCTACGTATTTAGTTGTAATTAGGATGATTTCAGGTACTAGATAGATCATCTTTTCATTGAAAAGAAGAACAAAGGAGGAGAATGCTCGTTGATTTCGTTCAAACAGCACTCCTCATGTTTGCGAAGATCTCCAATGAGCAATAGGTGGCCATTGGTGTTCTCTGATGTTGGTAGAACAGATCAACTTGTGGATTGCTAGTAATAATTATTCGCAACATTATAAAAATCGGTATCTCAAAAGATTGACTTATGACATATATTATGAAGAAAATTGTGTATGAAAACAAAAAATAAAACGAAACTAGTATGTGCACTTGGGGTGATCGGGATCATCGTTTTATTCTTCACAAGCTGTATAGTCACAGAAGAATTTATGA
>JAFGTX010000283.1 GCA_016938815.1 Clostridia bacterium
ATTATATCATACAACCCTGATGTGTGGTAATTATTTCGCCGTATTAGCAATTTAATGTCATCAAGAAAATTTTCTTAAAATCAGACTAGAAATTTCTTAAAAATGTATTAGAAATATACTTCAATAGACATAAATGTTTTTAATTGATGTATAATGAAGAAGTTAAAAAATTAATGCGAAATTTTTATCTGTAGATTCGCTATAATTACATATGATTAGGAGGTATTATGGAACAAGAGCATTTAAAGACGAACATACCAGAATTAAATGAACCTATGAATATACTCGGAAAATGGTCCAATTTCTTTGTCAACCGTTATCGTGTCGTATATCTGCTGATTCTGATCATTTTAGTACTTGGTACCACGTCTTATTTCACCCTGCCAAGGGAGTTACAACCAGAAATTGTACTTCCATTTGGTCACGTATTAACCGTTTATAACGGTGCTGCACCAGAAGAAGTGGAAAATCTGGTGACAGATGAAATCGAAAACGCCGTCAGCGATATTGAAGACATCAAATCATTGACTTCTTATTCTGGTTTCGGTTATTCCAGCGTTTTCGTAGAATTCGAGCAAGGCGTGGATATCGAAGAAAAAATTAGCGATATTCGCGAAAACCTCTCGTCGATCCAAAGCAAATTACCGGATGACGCAGAAACGCCTACAGTAGCTAAATACGAAACCAACAACTCACCCATTCTAATCGTCAATATCACTGGCGATATGGACCTGGTGGCACTGAAATCCATAGCAGAAGATATTGCATCAAGACTGGAAACAGAATCCGATGTACAGGAAGCACTTATCGTCGGTGGTCTTGAAAGAGAAATCAGCATCATCGTTAATCCGAATCTGCTTTTTAACTACGGTATTTCTGTCGATCAAATTCAAAGTGCATTATCAAATGCTAACATCAACTTCCCAGGCGGTAACGTCGTCCTAGACAAAAAAGAATACAAACTGCGCACCGTCGGCGAATTCAAAAATATTAGCGAAATTGAAAATGTTGTCCTTAAATACAATGGCTACACCCCTATTCGCTTAAAAGACGTCGCTATCGTCAAAGATGGCTATAAAGAAATCGATTCCTATTCCAGAATGTCAGTTGATTTGAACAGCGATCAAGCGGATACGATGCAATCCATTTCTATCTCGGTTAAAAAGAAGAAATCGGCTGATATCATCAAAACCTCTGGACTAATCAATGATATTATTAAGGAAGAGCGGGGTACACTTTACCCTGAAGATTTAAATGTTTACATCAGTGGTGATACTGCGAAGTATGTAAGAGACCAACTCGGAGCGGTAACCAATAATGCCGTTTCAGGTTTATTCCTCGTGCTCATCGTACTCTTCCTCTTTATCGGATTTGGTGAATCCTTGATCGTTTCAACAGTTATTCCGCTTGCCATTTTGACAGCACTCTGGCTGCTTAAAATTTCAGGCATGACCCTAAATACCATCACCCTATTCTCACTTGTTTTGGCAGTTGGTATGCTGGTCGATAATGGGATTGTCATCATGGAAAACATAGACCGCCTGCGTTATAAAGGCTTGAATGCCAAAGAAGCGGCTATTGTCGGTACCAATCAAATTGCGCCGGCTGTATTTTCATCCATGTTGACAACAACGGCAGCCTTTTTCCCGATTGTACTCACTTCAGGAATTATGGGAGCCTTCATCAAACCAATTCCTATTACGGTTATCTACGCTTTGGTTGCTTCCTTTGTTATGGCCATCACCATTACACCAGCTCTATGTGCCATTGTACTGAAACGCCATCGGTCCGAGGTTATCACAGAAAATCCAAAGTTTAAAAAATTCAAAGTACTGTTTTCTGTGATTTTCATCGCTTTACTAGCACTGCTCGCCTTTAGAGATGATGGTCAAATCGGCATTCTTTCAGGCGTATTCGCCGTGATTTTTGGGGCGATGATGCTCTTCAAGCAATTGCGCGGTGATAAAAAAGCTGAAGAAATTGAATTCATACAAACCTATGCTAAATTTTTACACAGCATCATCTCTTCAAAAGCAAAACGAAGAATCGCCATTGGTTTAACGGTTCTTGCCTTCTTTTTAAGTTTGGCGTTGCCATTTACAGGTCTTCTTAAAGTGAATATGTTTTCATCTGAAGATTCTGATCGCCTCTACATCGATGTAAAGACACCTGTTGGCACCACCATCGACATCACCAACAGAATGGTTGAGGATGTTGAAAAACAATTATTGGACATTCCTGAAATCGAATCTTTTGTAGCCAATGTCGGCATCACAGGTGCAGATAGTTTTGATATGGGTGGCAACAACGGTACAAACCCTACCATTGGTCGAATCATATTGGATTTATCTTGGCCTAAGGATCGAAATAGAACCTCTATGGAAGTCGCTGAGGAACTCAGAGAACGGGTTAAAAACATTCCAGGCGGTGAAATCACCGTAACAGAACTTGAAAACGGACCACCACAGGAAGCGCCTATCGTTGTTAGAATTATGGGCACCGATTTAGAAGCCCTAAAAGAAGTTACCGCACATTATGAACAGACATTGAAAAACATGAACGGCACACGTAAAGTTTCTTCCAGTGTTAGCCGTGGCGATATGGAGCTTCAAGTTATCGTCGATAAATTAAAAGCCTCTCAATACGGCATCAGCGATATTCAAGTCGCAATGGCCGTGCGAAATGCCGTGACAGGTCTCGAAGCCACTTCAATGCGCAGTAATCAAGATGACATCGATATCGTCATCCGTACTTCTGAAGCAAAGCTGAATCAAAAGACGGATTTGAACAACATCTACGTCTACTCAATGTCAGGCCAACCGATTCGCTTAAGCAGCATCGCTTCTATCAAAGAAGTTGAAGGCCTAAGCAGTATTCAACACGAAGACTTGAAACGACGTATGTCCGTCACAGCAGAACTTCAAAACGGTTTCAACGCATCAGTGCTTACCAATGAGTTCAAAACACTTGTTTCAGACTACGAACTGCCATCTGGCATCAGTATAGTCTACGGCGGTGAGATCGGTGATATTCAGGATTCCTTTACTGAAATGTTTAGAAATATGCTTGTAGCCGTGATTTTGGTTTATATGATTCTGGCAGTACAGTTCAATTCACTTTCGCAGCCGGGCATCATCCTTTTCACAGTACCCATGGCCATCATCGGTGTTATGCCAGGTCTACTGCTGACAGGCAATCAATTTGGCTTTGTTGCATTCATTGGAATTGTGTCACTGGTGGGTATTGCCGTCAACGATGCCATCGTACTTGTTGACTACATCAACTACCTGCGACGCAATGGTTATGAGCTCTACGATGCGGTTAAAGAAACCGGCATCTCCAGATTCATTCCAGTTATGGCAACAACGATTACAACCGCTGGCGGTATTTTGCCACTTTCGATGAAAGAAAAATTCTTCCAGCCCCTCGGTGTCGCGTTAATTTTTGGTTTACTCACTGCAACCGTGCTGACACTGATTATTATTCCAACGATGTACACCATTTTGGAAGAACATAAAATAAGAAAAAACGAAAAGAGACAAAGAAAGTTATTGAATAAAACGGGAGGTAACAACGATGTTAAAGAAACAACACCTGCTGCTCTTTAGTAGCATCATTTCCATATCGCTACTATTCAGCGGCTGTGGTTCAAAAGCCACAGAGGAATCCACAGAAGCAGATGCAACCATTACTCAAGAACTATCTGAAGAAACCTACTATGTAAAATCAGAAGTTGTCTCCTTACAGCCGTTCAACAACGAATTCATTTTTCCTGGAAAGGCTGAACCCGTGCAAACGGTGGTTATAACGGCAAAGACTTCTGGTGATGTTAAAAGCGCACCATTTGATATCGGCGATGCCGTCAAAGCTGGCGACATTCTGATGACACTTGATGACGAAAATCATCGACTCGCAGCAAGTACAGCAAAGCTCAGCTTAGAACAAGCTAGCATCCAGCTGAACACAGCAAAAGATGATGCGGAAAGAAGCCGTGTGTTGTATGAAAACGGCGCACTTTCCAAAACAACAATGGACAATATCGACAATGCTTATAAACAAGCGAACATCGGCTATAAAACCGCTAAAAACGCTTATGATACCGCGACAATCAATTTGAATAATACCACGGTGGAATCTCCGATTGATGGGATTGTTTCAGAAAAGAACTTTGACATCGGTGAAAATATCAGTCCTGGAACAGAGGTTTACACCGTCGTTAACACTCAACAGATTAATGTGATTGTCGGCGTTCCAGAACAATCGATACAAGGTATAACCACTGGACAAGAAGCTGTTTTAACGTCACAGTACAGCGACAAACGCTGGAGTGGCACTATTATCAATATCAGTCCAGTTATGGACCCACAAAGTTACACCTATACCGCTAAAATTTTGGTGGATAATACTGATGGCAGTTTAAAGTCAGGTATGAGCCTTGATGTCATTATCACTACCGGTGTGAGTCTTGAAAAATTGGCCTTCAATAAACTTGGACTTATCCTTGAAAGCGAAGACACCTATGTCTATCTTAACGATAACGGCAAGGCAAAAATGGTACCTGTAACCGTCGGTCGTGCCAATGACGATTACTACGAAATCATCGATGGACTTGCTCCTGGCGACGAAGTAATCACGGAAGGCAGCGCTATGTTAGAAACCGGTGACAGCATACAAGTCAATAATTAATACCGTTTCAATAAAAAGAACCTCTTCTTTGGG
>JAFGTX010000284.1 GCA_016938815.1 Clostridia bacterium
CCTGAATTATTCATCCAGATATCTTTAGCGGCGTATGCGCCGCACAGTTACAATGTTTTTGATTATTTTTGCTTTTCACTTAAAAAGTGAAGCCAAAACAATAGAAAAAGAGTTCCAACTTTGTTAAAATTTAAGTGTCCAAACAAAAACCAAACAAAGGAGAAACTCTTCATATGTCTAGTTTAGATGCACTTCAATTAGAAAGCAATAGTAAAATCAAAATTAATTTCGATGGAGGCGATTTATCCTCCGATTCCGGGCTACTTCTCATCAAAGAATTCGCCCACAAGTTTGGATTCCATAATCATGTCAGCAACTTCAAGACGGATGATAAGATCAGTCGTCGCCATAAAGATGATCAGAATCTTTGTCAAATGGTGTATCAGATCATCGCCGGTTACTTCGAAGATGACGATGCTGATGAGCTTACAAATGAACCTGTGTTTACAAATATTCTGGGTAAAACTGCACTTGCTTCACAACCAACCCTGTCAAGATTCTGGAACCGTATGAATGAGGATACTCTTTCAAAGTTTGATGACATCATAAAAGCAATGCGTTCATCTGCTTATAAGATAAAGCGTCCGAAACAGGTGTTGCTTGATTTGGACTCTACCTTATTGAATACATATGGCAAACAAGAAGGCGAAGGTTTCAACTATCATTACAGTGCTCATGGTTATCATCCCCTGCTCTGTTATGACGGATTGACCGGAGATCTACTGAAAGCAGAACTCCGTGACGGAACTGACTACAGTTCCACTGGGGTTGTCGATTTCATGCAGCCGCTACTTGATGAATATTCCAAAGAGTATCCCGACATAGAGCTGTATTTACGTGGTGACAGCGGGTTTGCAACGCCTGATTTGTACAAGCAATGTGAAACTAATGGTGTATCCTATGCTATCCGTTTAAAGGCGAACAGCATTTTGCATGATAAAGCGAAACATCTTGATGACGAAATACTTGAAGCAATGAAAGATGATATGACACAGTATATTGTCCGCTATGATGAATTTTATTATCAAGCGGGCAAGTGGGAATATCCAAGAAGGGTCATTGTTAAAGTGGAGAAACCTTTCAATCAGCTGACTATTCAGTATTCTTTCATTGTAACCAACATGGACTTGAAACCCGAAGAAATCCTAAGATACTATCGTAACCGAGGTACCATGGAGAATTTCATCAAAGAAAGCAAGTCAGGGTTTGGATTCGCTTCCACCGGAAGCAAATCCAAAGTAGTCAATGCCAACCGACTACAACTGCATGTGTTGGCCTATAATCTGTTTAATTGTTTCAGACGATTGGCTCTACCGAAGAGCATGAGAAAGATGCAGATCGACACCATTCGTTTAAAGCTGCTCAAGGTTGCTTCGAAAATAGTGAAAGCAGCAAGATATATTTATTTTAAGCTATGCA
>JAFGTX010000285.1 GCA_016938815.1 Clostridia bacterium
AAAACCGCATTATGGGCATAGGCTACACCTTCGTATTCTCCAGCAGTCACTAGACTATCCAAATAATCATCCTTAGGTCTCTCGCCAAAAGGCAAGGCCAAAGTCTTCACTTCATAACCCGGAACAATGCCCTCAATCGCCTGAATATTACCACCAAGAGTCTTTTGAATTTGAGCTGCATTCAATTGAGGCAAATGTTCATGCCCTGTAGAATGATTGCCTAAATCCATGCCCTTCTCTACAATATAGTTCAATTTATAAGCTACATATTCTTTTTGCTTGAAAGGTGTGCCGCCATTTAAAAAGAAAGTCGCCTCCAATCCGAAATCCGGATGCGCCTCATAAAAGGCTTCTAAAATGCCAACCACACAATCCGGGTCCGTTACCAATTCACCATTTTCTTCATTGACCGTGAAATTACTGGAATGCCCATCATCAAAGGTAAGCACCACTGGCGTATAACCAGCAGGAGTCGTGATATTGTTGTTTACGTAATCTTCAAGACTGATTGCTCGGAAGCCCATGGCATAAAGTCTTTCGAGGTCTGCCCTGAAACTTTCCGTCGTACGCACGTAAGCACTGTTCGATTCACCAAGACTATGGTACATCACCACCATGACTTCACCGATTTCGTTCGGCTGGACAAGTTCCAAATCCAAAATAGGTGCCTCTTCTTCTTGTGCCACTTCAGCAACGACTTCCTCTGTTTCTGCATCCATTATTTGTACAACAGAGCTATCCGCGTTGTCTGTTGAAACATTCGTTTCTTCTACTTGTGGCACCTCAGGATTTTCCTGTTTCTGACCACATCCGCCAAAAGCTAATAAAGAAACACATACTGCCGTGATTATAATTCTTTTCATGTCATCCTCCTGTTTTTCATTAGCAACCCAACATCTATACTATACAATAATTTTTATTAAAAGTGGCGTTAATTTTAACAAATAGCTAGATTTTTCCTTGGTTTTCGGTGATAATAGTATAGTATCATGATTGGCAGGTGTTTATATGTTTTTAGACAACTCCGGCGCAAAGACGCTGGACAAGTTGAAAGTATTACAAGTAGTGGAACAATTTGCAGTACCACTCACCAATGTGCAACTTACTGAGTTTATCTTGGAACACGATTTTGTGAATTACTTTTCTTTACAGCAATGCCTCACTGAGCTCGTCGAGGCGTCTTTTCTGGAATACAGCGACAGCGAAGGAGAATTTTATTACTTGCTGACAGAGTCCGGTAGAAATTCAATTGAATTCTTTAAAGACCGTATTCCTCAGAATGTGCGACGTAATATCAACGACGCCGTCGTTGAAAAGAAAAAATCCATTGTCATCAACACGCAAGTGAGTGCGGATTATCAAAAAATAGACGACACAGAATATATGGTTGAGTTAAAAATTACAGAAAATCACCTTATTCTTGCCGATATTAAATTAACGATGGCTTCTAACAAGCATGCCAAACGCATGTGTGAAAACTGGAAAAAGAACGCACAATTCCTGTACGGCGATTTGATCAATTTGCTGAACAGCGATGATGAAAAATAAGCATATTAAAATAGCTAGGTCAAATGACCTAGCTATCTTTTTTTTATTTATGTGCAATCATTTGGATTTCAACCGGTGCATCCAGCGGCAATCTCGCCACCTCGACACAAGCCCTAGCCGGTTTGTGCCCGCCGAAAAATGCAGCGTACACTTCATTGACTTGAGCAAAGTCACCCATATCCTTTAAGAAAATCTCTACCTTTACGACATCCGTCAAGTCGGCACCCGCTTCTTTGATAATGCCCTTGCAATTATCAAGCGACTGCTGCGCTGCCGCTTTTACATCCTCTTTAATCAACATGCCTGTCGCCGGATCGATCGGCAATTGGCCTGATACATAGATGAAGCCACCCGCTTCATAACCTTGTGAATAAGGTCCTACAGCCGCCGGTGCATTTTGAGTTTGAATAGGTTTGTTCATAGTCGTCTCCTTTTTCTGATTGTTTTTATTTTAATCTTCCATACGCTTCATGACATCTAGGATTACCAAATCAGTAACACGCATGCCCTGTTCGCCGACAACGCCTAGATTACGAATACTTTCCTCTACGGTACGACCTACAATACCATCCCGTTTGGCAATGATGGCGCCTGACTGAGACAAGAATGCAGAGTGGATACCCATAGATGCCGCCGTTGCAAGTTTCAAGGCACAGCCGTTCTTTGCACCGTCACAGATCAAACCGCTGATATTACCGATCATATTTTGAATGGTGCCTTCAATCGTTTCCACTGAGCCACCCATCAACCAAGTCACTGCTGAACTGGCACCAGTTGCTGCCGATACACCACAGCTACAAATCGCAGAAAGTCGACCAATGAAATGCTTGATGTAGCAATTGATCAAATGACTCATAGCTAATGCCTGTGCCATTTTTTCATCTGATACCGGATGCGTGTCCCTATAGGCAATCAAAGGGATAATCGCTGTCAAACCGTTGTTTCCGCTACCATTGGAACTCATAACCGGCATGCTGATGCCTGACATACGCGCGTCAGATGCCGCTGCTGTCATATACATGGCTTTTGTCGGCAAATCTTCCGATAAAAGTCCCTTATTGATATTTTCTTTAATAGAATAGCCCACGCCCATGCCTAATTTATTATCCAGTCCCGCCTTAAGAATGGCACCATTTAACTTCAAGCCCTCTAGCAAGAACTCTATTTCAGGCAATGTCATCGTTTCAACCGTTTGGATAATTTCCTTGATGGTCAGTTCGAAAAACGGATTGACCTCTGCCGTTGCTACATCCTCAGAAAATTCACGTTCTAATTGGATTTCGTCGTTGTGCTGGATAAAATAGACTTCATCGTGTTTTTGGCGGATAATCGCCGTTGTTTTACCTGTATTTGAATAGAGTGTCGCTTCGATATAAATCTTTTCGTCCGTTGATTTGATGTCGATGCTTACCTTGCCATCATTGACAAGAGCAAGGGCCTTTTTTACCGCCTCTTGTGTTACCGATTTCATCACTTCAAGTCCGTTTTCTGCGTCACCACCGAAAGCGCCGATTGCCACAGCCACATCGAGACCCACTTCATTCGTTTGGGGAATCCCTACAGAAAGACCGTTTTTGTAGAAATTAGGACTGACCGTCAATGCCACTTTCTCTACCTCCGTATGATGGCCGGCCTCTCTAGCAACAGCACCTGCCAGTGCTACAGCAATCGGCTCTGTACAACCCATCGCCGGCTTCACTTCTTTTTTCAATAATTCAATCATATTATTTTTCATTGGAAAACCTCCTAACAATCTGCTTGCTTATACTTGCCTATAAATAAAGCAAACTTCATGCCAACTTTTTCATAATACGATATTCCTGTTAAATCAACCCTTTCACGCCCCATCTCGTTTTTCAGTCTCATTGTGAGATTAAAATCTCAAAAACGCCATCTCAAAATGAGATTTCCCTATCATTTTGAGATGGCGTTTCCTTATAGATGGTATTCTTTGATTTTTCTATAGTAGGTCGCACGACTCAAGCCCGTTGCCATCAACGTTTTTTCGATGCCGTCCTTATCCTTGCCATAGAGGCCAATCGCCTTTTGAAGCTCCAAACGCTCCAAGTCCCTGAAGTTCATGATGGTTTCTTCTGCGACTTCTTCCTCGTCGCGCCGCATGGACATGGGCAGATCATCCATACCAATCCACTGCTCGCTACACATATTGACGCTATATTCTATAATATTTTCAAGCTCTCTGATATTGCCCTTCCAGCCGTAATTTCTAAACATGCTGAGCACCGCTTCGTCACAACCGCTGATATTCTTATTCAGCTTCTGATTGAAACGTCTGACAAAATGAGTTACCAATAGGGGTATATCCACCTTCCTCTGTTTTAGGGAAGGTATATTCAAAGGAATGACATTGAGACGGTAGAAAAGGTCCTCTCTGAATTGTCCTTCTTTAACCAGAGATTCCAGTGGCTTATTGGTCGCCGCGATGACTCTCACGTCTATCGGAATGCCATATTTGCCGCCTACCCTTTCAACGACTCTTTCCTGCAGAACTCTGAGCAATTTTGCCTGTAAATGAATCGGCATATCTCCAATCTCATCCAGAAACAGAGTCCCTTTATCTGCAAGCTCAAATTTTCCAAGCTTGCCCCCAAGCTTGGCACCTGAAAAAGCCCCTTCTTCATAGCCGAACAATTCACTCTCCAGTAGATTTTCAGGAATGGCCGCGCAATTGATGGCCACCAGAGCTTGATCCCGCCGATTGCTCTCATAGTGAATCGCCCGTGCAAACAGCTCTTTACCCGTGCCGCTTTCACCTTGTATCAAAACGGAAGAACAGCTCTTCGCCGCTTTTCGTCCTCGCTCTATGACCTGTCCTAAAAGTTCCGACTCCCCTAAGATATCATCAAAGGTCGTCTTAATCGGCTGCCCTAAAATCTCATAGACTTCGTCGATCATCTTTTCCGTTTTTCTAAAACTGAGCACCACTTCAACGACTTGATTATTGTAAAAAATCGGTTTGCCGGTATAAACGAATTCCTTAACCACATCGCCCATTTCATAACTGAAATAATGGTTATAGGAAATGGCACTCGGATCGAAGATATTGCATTCCTCTTTACAACAAATAATTTTATGGATTGAATCAATCTTCTTATGCTTTATATCAAAATACTCATCCGAAAGTTGGTTGTAGCGGATAATCTCGCCCTTAGGGTTAACCGAAATCACACCACGGTCGATATAGTCAATCAACACATCCGCTTCCCTGGACTGCAATGCAACCTGCTCTCGCTGTCGTTCTTCAGATATTTTGCTGGCAATCAGCCCCGCCATGCTCTCAAGAAATTCAATCAGGTGCTCGCGGTTGTCTATGACCGCCCGCTCCTGTTCCTTGTCAAAAGCCACCAGACCGATGATACCAATGATCTCATCCTCTAAAATAATAGGACAGCAAACTTCTGCAAATTCCTTACAGGTCATTCTATGCTTACACAGATTGCAAACCTTGTTCTCCCTTGGATTGTCTACGAACATGGGTGCCTTGTGCTGCAATACATAGCCAAAAATAGATTCCTGCTCAATCTTATCATCAAGAAGCTGAATATATTGTCCAGTGGACGCAATACGGTTTAAAGCGCCATCCGTAATCGTAATATCGACTTTAACCACGCTGCTGATCGCCTTAATGACACTTTCCAGCATCGGTCGAATCTTATTCAACTCCCGTTTCATGTCCTTACCCCTTTCTACAACGCACCTCATCGTCTAAATCCAAAAAACGCATCGTATTCTTACCATCATGTTTACCCATATAGAGTGCCATATCCGATCTCTTAAAAGCCTTGTCTACCTCATCACCACAATATGGCTTGGCCAGTGTCGAACCGATACTGATGGTGAGATAGGATGGCTTGCCATCAATGGTGTGCTCTATTTTTAGACCTTCAACCGCCGCACGCATCCGATTGGCAAAATGAAGAATATTATCCTTGCTCATATTCACTGCTAAAAATGTGAATTCTTCGCCGCCATAGCGTCCAAAGAAATCCGTTGGGCGCATGGAAAAACGATTTAAAGCAGTCGCCACTTTCCTTAAGACCACGTCTCCGGCCACATGCCCATAAATGTCGTTATAAGACTTAAAATTATCAATGTCAATCATGAAAATCGCAATATCGTTGCGCTCACGTTGCGAGCGTCGCCATTCGTACAGCACCACTTCATTGAGTTTTCGCCGATTGGGTACACCCGTTAATTCATCGATAGCCGAAATCTTTCTGAGCATGGCATTGGCAGACTCCAAGTCACGCATGATTTCTTGCTTCTCCATAACCTCATTCGTCAAATCCGCATTCACTTCCTGAAGCAAGTTATTCTTATCGTGAATAATACACTGATCCTTGTGGAAGCCCAAATAACTCTGATAGTTCATGCGTCCGACCACCCAAGATAAAGCGATGAACACACCTAAATTAAGATAATCCATCACTTGGAGCGAAGACTCTGCAAAAAAAATATGTCCGACGAGATAGAACATACTGGAAATGACAAAAATAATCCCTTGGGATTTTTCCTCCATATAGAACATAAAAGAAGTGACCATCAGCGACAGCAAATAAACATTGTCCACTGCATCATTGCCACTCAGGCAAACCGAGAGAAGCGCGCCCCATGTCGTAATGAAACCTACGATAATCAGCAGGTTGTTGTTGATGGTCTCTGCCGTTATACGCCTGCTCAAGAAGCCCTTCTTCTGATGGGTCACCCACACGTACTCGATAACAGAAAAGACAAGCAAGGCGAAAAACAAAGTTAGAGACCCACTGTATTCAAATGTGTAGACCGAGCTTACACCTGAGATGACAAACAAAATAAGATAAGTCAGAAGCTGCAGCACCAGTATCGACTCCAGAAACATTTTCATACGACTGATGTTCAACAAGACAATTTCACTTTTTAATTTTGTGACATACTCCGGATCGATAAGACTCCAGCTTTTTTCAAAATCCTTCATATATACCCTCAAAAACATTTTTCTTACTCAATTATACCTTATTTTCATATGGAATCTAATGAATTTCATAAAAAAAGCGCCTATTCTCCGGTAAAAGAATAGACACTTTTTTACATTTTTTTAGTATTAAGATATGTGCGAACCGCGCCAATCATATACAAGGAGCCAAAAATAATCAGTCCTTCCACCTCTTGCATCGCAAGTCCAGCGTCAACGGCCTTTTGGATATTGCGTTCATACTGAACGTCTATGCCATAGCCTTCAACAAGCGCACCCAAGGTTTCCATCGCCAGCGCTCTCGGATTATCCGGTTCAGTAACCACCACACTGGAGAATCTTGGTGCCAAAAGATCGACAATCTCTTTATAGGATTTATCGCCCAAGATGCCGATTACAGCACCTAACTTTTTGCCCTGAAGATATACTTCCAGCGCTTTATCTAGTCCAATAGCACCGTGAAGGTTGTGTGCGCCATCAATGATGACGAGCGGATTGTGTGACATCACCTCAAATCGACCACCCCACTTTGTGGTCGCAAGGCCTTTCAAAAGCTGTGGATGAGTAACTGTACATTGTTTGTTGTCCACAAGTTGTTCCACGACGGTCATGGCGACAATTGCATTGTTCACCTGATGGGCACCACACAATCCGATTTTATAGGTCTCACCATGATAGGCAAAGCTAGTGCCTTCCAGTGAAGTTTCTAAAATCTCACGTGATTCGATATCCGCAACGGTCAATAAAGCATTGCGCTCTGTCGCGACTTCTCCGATACGCTTCATCGCTTCCGCCTGCTGTGGATGGATGACACAAGGCACATCATTCTTGATGATACCCGCTTTTTCACCCGCAACAGCGTAAAGTGTGTCGCCAAGAAATTCCGTATGGTCGAGATCTACCGGCGTTATCACCGTCATAATCGGCTTCTTCACCACATTGGTAGAGTCCATACGCCCCCCAAGGCCAACTTCAAGCGCGACGTAGTCGACTTGCGCCTCTTTGTAGTAGACAAAAGCAATCGCTGTAACAATTTCAAACTCAGTAGGATGGGCACAGCCTTCAGAGAGCATTTCATCAACTTTCTCCTTCACGATGCCGGTAATGCGACCTAAATCGCCATCGGGAATTTCCTGATCGTTGATGCGAATACGTTCTGTGAATTTTTCAAGGAAGGGCGAGGTAAAAATCCCCACCCTATATCCTGCTGATTCAAGTATCTTGCTAATGAAAGATACCGTTGAGCCCTTACCGTTGGTTCCTGCTACATGAATTACTTTTAAGTCATCTTGTGGATTACCTAATTTGTCCAATAAACGGGTAATATTTTCTAGACCCAGTTTACTGCCAAACTTATAGGTTCCATGTATATAATCTAATGCTGATGCATAATCCATTACTCGTTCCTCATTATTGAATTTATAGTTTGCTTTCCATCGCTGTAATACGCTCAAGCACAGTTTTCAACATACCTGCATATTTTTCCAGCTTCGCTTTTTCCTCTTCAATCAACTTCGCTGGCGCCTTGCTTACAAAGCCCTCGTTGGCTAATTTCTTTTCAACACGACTAACTTCATCTTCAAGTTTCTCGCGTTCCTTGTTCAGACGCTCAAGTTCTTTCTTGAAGTCAATCAGGTCTGCAAGCGGTAAGAAGAGCTCGCCTCTGTTGATGATCACCGATACCGCATCTTCCGGAATGGCTTGTCTGTCAGACTCGATGATAACTTCAGAACAGCTTGCAAGTGCTTCGAGGTACTCTCTATTTTCTCCGAAGATCGCTGCCACTTCATCCTCTGCAAGTACGTGTAGTCTTGCCTTTCTTGAAGGCACAACTTCCATTTCCGCCCTTACGTTTCTGATGTTTCGGATCGCCGTCATAATCGCTTCCATCTTCTCTTCACTCGCCTGATTGTATCTTTCAGCTTTTACTGCTGGCCATTCAGCTACGATAATCGCACCCTCCACGCCAGGAATGTGCTGCCAAATTTCTTCAGTAATGAATGGAATGAATGGGTGTAATAGCTTAAGAATATCTTTAAGTACCGTTACGAGTACCTTTTGAACCGTTTCTTTCGCTACTTTGTCTTCCCCGTATAAACGTCTCTTGGCAAGCTCGATGTACCAGTCACAGTACTCGTTCCACACGAAGTCATAAGCCTTGTTCGCAGCCATACCCAACTCGAATTTATCTAGGTTGGTCGTAATTTCTTCCGTTACCGTATTCAGTCTTGAAAGAATCCATTCATCTGCCAAAGTCAACTCAGCACCTTCTAAATCGAAGTCTTCGATTTCAAGACCCATGAGTACGAATCGTGATGCATTCCATAATTTATTTGCAAAGTTTCTACTCGATTCAACACGCTCTTCTTGGTATCTCAAGTCATTACCAGGGCTGTTACCTGTTGCCAACATGAAACGTAAAGCGTCTGCGCCATAAGCATCAATAACTTCCAATGGATCAACACCGTTTCCAAGGGATTTACTCATCTTTCTACCTTGTGAATCCCTCACAAGACCGTGGATAAATACGTGCTTGAACGGTGATTCATCCATACATTCGATTCCTGAGAATACCATTCTTACAACCCAGAAGAAGATGATGTCGTAACCTGTTACGAGAACGTTTGTAGGATAGAAATAGTTTAGTTCTTCTGTATTGTTTGGCCAGCCCAGTGTCGAGAACGGCCATAAAGCAGAACTGAACCATGTATCCAAGGCGTCTTCATCTTGTCTGATGTTGGTCGATTGACATTTTGTACAAGCTGTCGGCGCTTCTTTTGAAACCATCAACTCGCCACAGTCGTCGCAGTAGTATGCAGGAATTCTATGACCCCACCACAGCTGTCTTGAAATACACCAGTCTCTGATGTTTTCCAACCAGTGTAGGTAAATCTTCGAAAATCTATCCGGTACAAAGTTAACGTCTTTTTCATGTAAAGCATCAATCGCTGGTTTCGCCAATTCTTCCATCTTAACGAACCATTGATCTGAAAGTCTTGGTTCGATAACCGTATGACATCTGTAGCATGTACCTACATTGTGGTCATGTTTTTTAGTCTCTACTAGGAAACCTTGCTCATCCAGTTCTTTAACGAGGACCTTACGACAGTCGTAGCGGTCCATCCCTGCATATTTGCCTGTATTGTCCGCCATGGTTGCGTCTTCATTCATAACCGTAATTTGCTCTAAATCATGACGCTTGCCAAGTTCAAAGTCATTAGGGTCATGGGCCGGTGTAATCTTAAGAGCACCTGTTCCCAGTTCCATATCTACATAATCGTCGGCAACAACTGGAATTTCTCTGCCAACCAGCGGTAAAATAACCGTCTTGCCGATGAATTTTTTATAACGCTCGTCATCCGGGTGAACCGCAAGCGCCGTATCACCTAGCATAGTTTCCGGTCTTGTCGTTGCGATTTCGAGGAAGTCCTCTGAGTCCTTCACGAAATACTTGATATGCCAGAAGTTACCTTCTTTTTCTTCGTGTTCTACTTCTGCATCTGAAAGTGTCGTCTTACAATCCGGACACCAGTTGATGAGACGGTAGCCTCTATAAATCAAACCTTTTTCATACAGCTTGATGAATACTTCTGTTACGGCATCCGAACAACCTTCGTCTAGTGTGAATCTTTCTTTTTCCCAGTCACATGAAGAACCCAATTTCTTCATTTGTGTCACGATACGTCTACCGTACTCGTCACGCCATGCCCAAGCACGTTTCAAGAATTCCTCTCTGCCTAGGTCTTCTTTTGAAAGGCCTTCTTCTTTTTTGATCTTTTCTACAACTTTAACTTCCGTTGCAATCGACGCATGGTCTGTGCCCGGTAACCAAAGTGCCTCATAGCCTTGCATACGCTTCCAACGAATCAAAATATCCTGTAAAGTCTGGTCTAAGGCATGGCCCATGTGTAGCTGTCCTGTAATGTTTGGTGGTGGCAACACAATCGTATAAGGCTCCTTCTCACTATTTACATTAGCACTGAATTGCTTATCCGCTTCCCACTGTGCATAGATACGGTCTTCAAACTCTTTGGGATCATAGGTTTTGCCCATTTCAATCTTGCTCATATTTTTTCTTCCTCTCTATTTCTATTTCAAATTATAACGTGCCATCATGGTGATATCTGCGTATGCACCATCTTTTACAGCCGCATATTTTTGTACCCCTTCAACCACAAAGCCATGATTTTCATAAAGCTTCATCGCATTGTCGTTATCACAAAATACCGTCAGCTCAATACGAACCAGCTTCAGCCAGTTGTCCGCTAGGTCAACCATGGCTTCCATCAATTTCGAACCGACACCTTTACCTTGATAATCTCGATGGACCATAATGCCTAAAAAGGCGCCATGGCGCTTCCTCAGCGATTTATTTACATGGAGTCCTGCTGTCCCGACGACCTTACCATCCATTTCAGCGACAAATACATGACCATCCGGGTCTTGAATGCTACAAAATTCTTCTGTTGCACCAAGGCGCATACTGGATAGTCCAAGGGTTGTCTCTCTGACGCCTTCCATGATGCGTATCTCATAACAGTCTCTTGCGTCTCTTGGTTCAATCGGTCTTATTTTAATCATAGGTCACCTCCAAAAAATAAAAAAAACTATCTCGTCTCAAGGGACGAAATAGTCGCGGTACCACCCTAGTTCTGACAATGTCAGCACTCTCTCATCGTTAACGGAATGACCCGTTCACACCTACTGGTATTTCAGCGCAAAATCTCAAAAGCTACCTTCAACAACCCATTTCATAGGAAACCTTTCAGCCGGTGAATTTCCCTCTCTAAATGCCGGTGTCGTCTACTCCTCTTCGTCACAGACGTTCTCTTAATGGTCTTAATTATATCGAGTGTCTTTCACTCTGTCAAGCAGATTCCCATTATCGAATCAAACATATTTTCAAGCGCCGTTCTATATAAGCCACCAATTCCTTGGTCATATCTTCATAATGGCGATTCAAAATAACCCAGCCGTAATTGTAGTTGACGTAGGTAATCCTCTTGGTAGACATGGATGGCAAATTCGGATTGCCTCCGACACCCTCTTCGATTTGATAAATGAATAATTTAGCGATATGACCACGCCCACAACGCAAACCGTCCGGCTCCAGTCCTTTGTCTACAGGTGTTTGATGTACCTCGGCAGACCATAGCAAGTCCTCAATCGTGCCTTCCATGATGCCATGGTTTTTATTATGACAATTGGTTATTGTATATTTCATAGAATCACCTCTGATAAAAAAAGAACATACACACTCTATCTATAGTATGTATGCCCCATTGTAAATATGCAATAACATTTTTAAAAGGTCACTCTAGTAAAATTCAACAACCACATCCGACATCGCCGCATCAAGTTTTATTTCCGCTTGATGTGTTGCTTCGTCGTAGTTTTTGGTTTGATAGTAACCCTCTACCTCATAAAGACCTGCAGCATCGTAATTATCATCACTCAACACCTGATCCGATTTGATACGCAAGCCCATGCCCTCTTTTACTTGAATAATCAAACTGCTGACGCCAGTGTCCACATCAACATAGACATAAGCCGCATTATCGCCAAGAATCAAATTACAGTCGCTTGCGCCAGCATCAATTTTAATATACTCGACATTCAATTTGGACAA
>JAFGTX010000286.1 GCA_016938815.1 Clostridia bacterium
GCAAGTGGATTAGTTTGTTCCACGCTTTTTCACAATTTCGTCCATAATCGACTTAGGTGTCTTTTCATAACGCGAGAATTGCATCATAAATGTTGCACGTCCTTGCGTATTTGAACGAAGTGAAGTTGCATAACCAAACATTTCAGATAGCGGTACTAATGCACGTATAGAAACGGCATTACCACGTCCTTCTTGAGATTCAAGGCGTCCTCTTCTTGATGTTAAATCACCGATAACATTACCGACGTAATCATTGGGTGAGACAACCTCAACATCCATGATAGGTTCTAAAATGATAGGGTTAGCTTTTGTCTTACATTCTTTAAGAGCCATTGAAGCAGCAATCTTAAATGCCATTTCAGATGAGTCAACATCATGGTATGAACCATAATGAAGCGTTGCTTTGACATCGATAAGTGGATATCCAGCAATAATACCGTTTGGCAATGCTTCTTCAAGACCTTTAAGAACTGCAGGGATGTATTCTCTAGGAATGACACCACCAACAACCTTATCAACGAACTCGAAGCCTTTTCCTGGATTTGGTTCAAATTTGATCACAACGTGACCATATTGTCCTCTACCACCAGACTGACGAACGAATTTGCCTTCGATGTCTGCTTCTCCACCTAATGTTTCACGATATGAAACTTGTGGTTCAGCAACGTTAGCTTCAACTTTGAATTCTCTTCTCATGCGGTCTACGATGATTTCCAAGTGGAGTTCACCCATACCAGCGATGATGGTTTGACCGGTTTCTTGATCAGTAAATGTCTTAAATGTGGGATCTTCTTCAGCAAGTTTCTGTAATGCAACACCCATTTTTTCCTGATCTTGTTTTGTCTTGGGTTCAATCGCAACGTTAATAACGGGTTCTGGGAAGTTCATAGATTCTAAGATGATGTCATCTTTTTCTGCTGTTAATGTATCACCCGTTGTTGTATCTTTTAGACCAACAACAGCTGCGATATCACCAGCAAAGACTTCTTTGATTTCTTCTCTGTGATTCGCATGCATTTGAAGCACACGACCAAAACGTTCTTTATTATTTTTGTTAGTGTTTAATACATAAGATCCAGCAGAAATTGTCCCTGAGTAGACTCTAAAGAAAGTGAGTCTTCCAACGTATGGGTCTGTCATAACCTTAAAGGCTAATGCTGTGAATGGTTCATCATCTTTTGGATGACGTTCGACTTCATTGCCATATGAATCATGACCGATAACAGCTGCAACATCTGTTGGTGCGGGAAGATAATCAATGACTGCATCAAGCATTTTTTTAACACCTTTATTTTTAAAAGATGATCCGCATAATACAGGGAAGAACTTAACTGCAAGCGTACCTTTACGGATGGCTCTTTTAATTTCTTCATTGGTGATTTCTTCACCTTCTAAATACTTCATCATAAGCTCTTCATCAAAATCTGCAATAGCTTCGATGAGTTCTTCTCTTTTCTTTTCAACAACATCTACAAGGTGTGCAGGTACAGCTACTGGTTTACTAGCTTCATCAGCAGATCCATCATAAATGATGGCTGTTCTTTCAATGATATCAACGATACCTTTGAAATCTGATTCTGAACCAATAGGGTATTGGATTGGGTATGCTTTTACACCTAAGCGGTTGTGGATTGTTTTGATAGCGCGCTCAAAATCAGCACCAATCTTGTCCATCTTATTGATATA
>JAFGTX010000287.1 GCA_016938815.1 Clostridia bacterium
GCCATATAACCGCTATCTTCCAATAAAGAAATAAATAAAAATAGCACCGTAATATTGGGTACAAAAACCAAGACCCCACCAACACCACCAATAACCCCGTCTACAATCAAGGAAACCAGCCAATGCTCAACACCAATGCCAGCAAGTCCATTCTGAACAGCCCCAGCAAAGACTTCGTTAATCAATACATCCAAACCATCGGTAAAAAATCCTCCTACCGTAAAAGTCATATAAAAAATAAAGGCCATGACCAGTCCAAAAATCGGAATGGCAAATCGTTTATTGAGCATGATGCCATCAATAATATCCGAACGCTGGTGCAATTCATCACTTCCAAAAACCACATGACGTCTGATTAAATCGTCAATATAGGTATAGCGTTCTGTTGTGATAATACTAACACCACTTTCATAGACTTTAGGACTATCGATACCCAATAAATCCAAAACTTCTTCATCTTCTTCAATGATTTTTATAGCCACCCAACGTGGATTATAATGATTATCCAAACGCTTGCCATACGCCTCTGTGAAATTTTGAATATGAGATTCCACCTCAGGGCTAAAACGCACTTGGTTCACAATCTCCTCTTCAGCTAAAACTTGGGACTCTATAGCTTTATACAAATTATCAAACCCGATATTGCGCTTAGCTACCATTGGGATAACCGGCACGCCTAAATCCTTAGACAAACCCTCAACATCGATGGCGATGCCCTTATATTCGGCTTCATCCATCATATTCAAAACCAGAACAACCGGCTTGCCCAACTCAATCAACTGGGTTGTCAAATACAAATTTCTTTCTAAAAACGAGGCATCAACAACATCAACCACCACATCAACATCGGAATTAATAATAAAATCCCGCGCAATCCTCTCTTCAAGCGAGTAAGGTGACAAGCTGTATATACCCGGCAAGTCCACAACAGCAACTGACTGACCGTTGTAATGCCAAGTGCCTTCTTTCTTCTCCACCGTTACGCCGGCCCAATTGCCCACGTAATGATTTGCACCTGTTAAACCGTTGAACAGCGTGGTCTTCCCGCAATTCGGATTCCCTGCAAGTGCAATTTTTCTACCTTCCAATTGGATTTCCCCCTGACTCATCATGCTTTACGCTAGAAAAGTATTGGTCGCCCAATACTTTTTCATCACTAGTTAATTTCATTCACTTGTATTTTAGAAACAATATTTCGACCTAAAGCCAAACGTGTTCCTCTAACTTCAATAATGCAGGGACCAAAAGATTTACCGGAAACCACTTTGAATCTTACGCCTGGCGTCAAGCCCATATCCTCGAGCTTTTTCCTAAGTCTCATGCCCCATTCTATATCTTGTAAAACAACTTCTTTCCCTGGTTGTACTAATTTAAGTGGCATAGTTCACCTCGCTATTGACTATGATTCTCATTAACACGTCTTGATTATACGCCAATTTTTCAAGTTTGTCAACTTATTGAGATAAATTATCAATCTCACGTCCAGCAATTGCACCAGATGTCAAGGCCCACTGAATGTTGTATCCGCCGGTATTGCCGTCAATATCGACACATTCCCCTACAAAAAATAGGCCTTCTTGAATTTTTGATGCCATGGTCTTGCGATTGAGCTCTTCCACTGAAACCCCGCCGGTCGTCGCCATCGCCACGTTGAAACCGCCCACATAGTCTATTAGCAATTCATAAGCGCAAAAAAATCCCAGCAGCTCATGGCGTTCCTTTTTCGATAATTCCGAAATCGGCTTGGTCTTGTCGATGCTAGACCCATCCAGCAAGAATTCCACCAGGCGTTTCGGATAAGGCAAGCCTTTGAAAGCACTGGCAATCGGAAGTTTTCCCGATGTATTGGCCAAGTGGATCAAATACTGCTCCAAGGATTTTCTATCAACGGTTCCGAACTGGACCCGCAGCTGGTCGCCCACTCTAAAGAAACGGCTGTTGTCTAGAACAACCGGACCACTTAATCCAAAATGGGTAATGAGTAAATCACCATTATAACTGCCTACCGGCTGGTTCTCTCTAAAACAATCCACCGTCGCATCTTTAAAGGAAAGTCCTTGAAGACCCGTCAAGGCATTCGGCTTGGTATAGACCGGTGACAAAGCCGGTCTTA
Source organism: Clostridia bacterium (assembly GCA_016938815.1). Classification (GTDB taxonomy): domain Bacteria; phylum Bacillota; class Clostridia; order Peptostreptococcales; family Acidaminobacteraceae; genus JAFGTX01. The sequence continues at coordinate 2,114 of JAFGTX010000287.1, forward strand.
GTGGCATAATCGTATGTCCAAGCCCTTTGAATAGTTGAAACAAACTCCCGTCAGAACCCGTCGTCGGGTAGGAACAGCCACCAAAGGCCCCGATAAGGTTAGTCGCATGATAAGCGCCATGACTCGTGATGATCTGAAAGCCGCCATCCACGATTTGTACATCCTTGACACATTCTCCCGAATGCAGTTGATGTCCCTGCCTTTCATTAATATGTATCAGGGCAGATTTGATATCCTCAGCCCGCATGGATTTAGGAAAAATTTTGCCATCTTCCCTGACCATGGTCGCCACACCCTGTTTTTCGAAAAAAGCACAGGCATCCTCATTAAAGAACTGTTTAAAGGCGACTTTAAGAAAAGCCTTATGCCCATTGTACTGCTCCAAGAAGAATTTCAAGTCTCCTTCATGGGTGAAATTGCACTGACCAGCACCACTCATCAAAAGCTTTAAGCTCGTCTTTTCACTTTGGTCCAGTAAGATGACCGATTTATTTTTTATCTGGGCACCTGCCATCAAACCGGCAGGACCAGCACCTATAATCAATACGTCTATCGTTTTCAAATAACCGCTCCATTTTAAAACTGCCTCGCTAAAGCGAGGCAGATTACTTGTTTATTATTTTAATAATGGTGAAATCTTCTTATATAGTAACATTGTAATGATAGCTACGACAAGCCCTTTGAAGATATTAAACGGCATGATACCGTATATGATCAAAGTTTTGATATCGACGATGGCGCTATTTGCTTGAGCTGACATGCCGATGATGGCGTCCAGTGGCATGAAATTTTGGTAAAATGGCAATAGGACATAGTAATTCGCCAAAGCGCCTACGATAGACATGGCAAGAATACCTACACCTAAACCGACAAGCGCGCCGCTTCTGTCCTTTCTCTTCTGGTAGCTGACCGCTGCAGGTACCACAAGTGCTGCACCAATTACAAAGTTCGCAACTTCGCCAACACCGCCTGTTGACGTTCTAAGCAAGTGAAGTAGATTCTTCAAAAGTTCTACCGCGACCCCCGCAGCTGGACCCAGTGCAAAGCCTGCCACCAATGCCGGCACATCGCTAAGGTCGATTTTCAAGAAACCCGGAAAGACAAAAACCGGTGCCTCTATGAACATGATAATAAAGGCAATGACGGACAAAATAGATACTTTTGTCATGGTACTTACTGAATACTTCTTGTTACTGATCATTTTATTTTCCTCCCTCAATTACACTTTGAGACGAAAAAAGTCCCCAAAGCTACACTTCAGGGACCATGAGTTCAAAAATTGAAAACTGTCTTCCTCTCCCATCCAGACTATAACTGTCGGCTCTGGAATCACACCAGATCAACCTAAAAAGGCTCGCGGGCTATACCGCCGGTGGGGAATCACACCCCGCCCTGAAGAAAATAAATTTATTTTTTATACTTTCACTATACCACGCATCACTTGGAACGTCAATTATCCAGCCTATAAATTATCAGATATACGCTTTAACATGGCTTCTGCCTGAGCGATTTCTTCTTTAGAAAAGCCTTTATAAGCACGCTCTTCCACATACTTGTAAATTGTGATAAGAAAGTCGATGACACTGTTGGCCTTGCTGGATAAGAAAACATCTTCTCGTCGGCGATCCACCTGATCGTGAATCAAAACAATCCACTCCCGTTTTTCCATATTGGCAATGACAGCTCTCAGCATTTCTACATCATATCCTAGACGACTGGCGATAATGCTCACCGTTCTACTCTGATCGCTTCCGATGACCTTTTGAGAATAGAGATCCATCAGCACGGCTAGTTCTTCATGTGTCAGCTTCAATTTATCCAGTTCTGCATCTAATTCTTTTTTGAATTTAGTATCGGTCTTATGCAACAATAGACCTAAACGTTCTATGTTCATACTCTTCTCTCACTTTCAAAACAGAAGCGTGTCAGTTGTTATTCTTGAGCGTATTTTGCAAATGCCGTATTTTTTAACAGGGCTGCGAAAAGCGGTACCCCTAAAATCGTTACGACGACAAATTCACCCAGTGCAACTTGGAAAGCACCAATCAAAAATGGCACTTGGAATGCATACTGCAATTCCGCACCAATAATCAAGCCGTTAAAGATTACTGGCCATAATGATGCCACCCACAGCTTCTTACTTCTTACAATCATAATAACACTAATCAATGTCGCTGTCGTTCCAAAAATCACATCAATAATGCCCATTGGACTAAACAGGTTAGCAATAAAACAACCTAACACGATTCCTGGTGCAAAAACAGGATTTACAAAAGCCAACAGATTTAAGACTTCCGATAATCTGAACTGGATCGGGCCATAGCTCAGTGGTGCTAAAAATACGGTAAGAACCGCATAAATCGCTGCAACTAAGCCGATCGTTACAATGTTTTTTGTCGATAATTCAATTTTCATGGTTTAACTCCTTCAAAAAGTTTATATTGCCTCAAACTTTTATCAAAACTAAAAAATGTACTCAACAATAAATACGAGCACACTAAACACATGAATACACCCATCTAAGTTCATACCAAGATGTTTGCCACTATATTCTATAAAGTGCCGTAGTTTTGTTTACAGACAGGAGGCTTCCGAACTGTCCTGCAATAAATTAACATACCCAAGTTCTAAAGTCAATAGATTTCATCCAAAAGGCCCAATTTATTGTTAAAAAACTACAAAAGCGATTATACCGTCTTTATAAAGTAGTATAACCGCTTTGTCATTTTCTTATGGCTACAGGTAATTCGCCAAATTCATTCGATTGTTGTTCATCGTAATTTCTTTAATGCGTTCTTTCAGCACATCTTCATCACTCATGTTTTCTTCATCAATCATACTCGACAACTGTTGACCGAATGTTGAATCCGAATCTACCGTTTTAATGGCTTCTTTGTAGCCAGATGAATTGATTTTAGATAAGACAATCGTATCATTCACTTGCTCCGCCATCACATTATTGCTGATCATTATGTAGTCGTTTTCTTCCGTCTTGTCGGTACTCTTATCGTCCTTGCTTTCCTCAACCTTTTTCTTGAAATAGGGGTTATTGTTAATATCCTCCATACCTCTGCTGATCATATTCGATGTAATCCGCATCATTATCACCTCTCATTGATAACTATCGGTTATTCTCGGAAAAAAATTGAGTGATAATATCTTAAAATTTCATTAAGTCTTTGTATTGATTAGAGATGTCCTTCTTTAGGCACAATACAGATGAACTTCAAAGTCACGTCTCCCGTATTTCTGAACTGGTGTAGCTCGCCCGATGGCACATAAGCAAAAGAACCTGCCTTAATAGGATTTTCCTTACCCTCTAAGAACAACACCCCTTCGCCTTCAATAATATAATTGATATGTGGCCATGGGTGTACATGCTTTGGTGAATAGCCGTCTTTTCCAAGCTCGATCACACGCATGACATGGCTGTCCCAGCCCTCTTCAGGTCCGACCAGCTTCTTCATCGAAGCGTCCTTGACCGCATCCCCCGACATCACAATTTTCTCCACTAAATCTAAATGTGAAACAATCATCGTGTACCTCCTTTTATGAACGTGTATTTGACATTAGTATACCACAGACTGATTTCAAAGTGCTATAATACTTGGTATGAGAAAGGGGTACCTATGGACTATTTAAAGAAGCGCCAGCTGCTGCTGGAAGGTAACTTGACAACAGCCATCATCACACTGTCACTGCCACTGATGATCAACAACTTCATACAGACCATTTACAACATTACCGATACATATTTCGTTGGAAAAATGGGTACCACCGCCATCGCTTCCATCCAATTCGTATGGCCGCTGACCTTCCTCATGCTGTCTTTCGCGACAGGCATAGGCGTGGCAGCCACCGCACTTATTTCTCAAAACATCGGCGCCCATAAGAGCGAAAAGGCCATTAGCTTCGCTGGTCAAACCTTGCTGTTCAACGCTGCTTTTTCCCTTATCTTTGGGCTGGCAGGCTATGCCATCACGCCTTGGCTCTTGACCATACTCGGTGCCAAGGGTGCCTTATTCAGTGGTGCCGTGGAATTTCTCCGCGTCATGTTCCTTGGCATGCC
>JAFGTX010000288.1 GCA_016938815.1 Clostridia bacterium
CTTAAAAACGTGGCCATCTTTTATGGAGAGCAGATTAAAAGCATTTTTAAAGACAATATTGTGATTGAGCCCATGTCCATGGAAGAAAATAATTTCAATGAACCTATAGAAGCTGATATTGTTCTTATTTCAACGAAATCCCTTTATGAATCAGTAAAATCATCGCTGTATTACGTGGATGAAATTCTGTTTGCAAGAACCAGCGTTTCGCGCAAGGGTTATGATGTTTTAGAAACGGTGCCGAGAAAGGCAAGAGCTCTGCTGGTTAATAATACAGCGGAAGCGTCACTTGATGCCATCACATTGATTCGACAATTGGGTTTTAAGGAAATCGAATTGTTCCCCTATTTTCCGGGTGCCCAATACGAAGAAAAATTTGATTTTGCCATCACACCCAATGAGATGGTCCATGTGCCTTCATATATCAAAAAGGTCTATGACATTGGGGACCGTCTTTTGGATTTAGCGACCTTAATGGATATTTCCATTTGCCTCGGTCTGGACGACTACATGAAGAGACCGGATATTTTGGAATTGACGGCGGAGATTGTACCGTTAAGTAATAGTTTTAGAAAAGTGATGACGGACTCCATGCGGGTGGAAGGGCAGCTGGATGTATTGTTCAAATACATGTCGGAAGGCATCATCACCATTAATCAGAGTGGTGAGATTCTTTTGCTGAATGAGGCCGCAGTACACTATCTTGGCGTGACGACAGAGCCGGTCCTAGGACGACATATTGGAGAATTATGGAGCGCACTGCCGATTACGGAAGTCGTTAACACCAATATGCCAATCAATAATAAACTGGTGAAATACAAAGGTGTGCCCTGTGTAGTGGATGTCTATCCCATTCATGAACTTAAACGAGCGAACGGTGCCGTATGTATTTTCAAAAGTTTCATCGAATCGGAAAGAAAGCAGCATAAGCTCAGAGAGCAGATAACGGGTAAAGGTCACGTAGCGACCTATACCTTTGAAGATATTGCAGGTCAGTCGGATAAAATGGTGAATTTAAGAAAATTGGCGACGCATATGGC
>JAFGTX010000045.1 GCA_016938815.1 Clostridia bacterium
CGTCAATTATTTGACGCTTTTTGATTTTTTTATAGAAACAGTAGAACCTATTTGAGATTTTTATAGACCAAAAATTTACTATTAACATTCCCTATAGGCCTATTCATAAATCTAATAGATGAAATTACGTCGAGTAAAAATATGCTTAAACCATTGAAAATAGAGCATTTAAACAACTTCAAAAAAATGGAACGTAAAAGTTGGCATAAGGATTTTGACATAAATTTATCAAGTTGGCACGAGTCCTGCATATAGTATGTATGAAATGCGAAATGAGAAAAGGAGGTGGCTGCTGTGGAAATTAGTATCCTATTAAGACAACACGTAGGTGGACCTTGTAAACCGATTGTCGAAGTTGGACAGGAAGTTAAAAAAGGTCAACTAATCGCTGTACCAGAAGGCTTAGGTGCAAACATTCACGCAAGTGTTTACGGCAGGGTTGTTGCAATCAACGACGCTATTGTTATCGAACTTGCAGATGAACAACCTGAAGAGTTCGTTCCTATTAAGGAAACCGATTCATATATAGAAGCTGTAAAAGAAGCCGGTATTGTCGGTGCAGGTGGTGCAGGATTCCCAGCCCATGTTAAATTCAATACACCGGTAGATGGCGGTTATGTACTTGTAAATGCTGCAGAATGTGAGCCAGTCTTAAAGCATAATATTCGTTTTATGAACGAAAACCCAGAGGTTTTGGTTCAAGGTTTAAAATATGTTATGGAAATGACAAAAGCTGCAAAAGGCTACATTTGTATTAAACCAAAACATAAAAAAACATTGATTACACTTGGTAAAGTTGTTAAGAATGAGCCAAACATTGAAATCAAATACTTGCCAGATATGTATCCAGCAGGAGATGAGAGAGTAATCATTAGAGAAATCTTAGGTGTGGAATTAGAACCAGGTCAGTTACCAAGTGTAGCAAATGCTGTGGTTTCTAACGTAGAAACACTTAAAAACGTAGCCCTTGCCATCGATGAAAGAAGACCTGTAATCACAAAAGACGTGACTGTAGGTGGTCGCATCAACGGTGATGTGGATGGCGTTACTTTTATGGATGTACCTGTAGGCATGCCTGTAGGACATTATATTGAACTTGCCGGTGGTCTTGCTCCAAACGCTGGTGAAATCGTTATCGGTGGACCTTTTACAGGTAAACACGGTGAAATGGATTCTCCGATCACAAAGACAACAGGTGGTATTTTAGTAAGTATCGTGTTCCCAAATGACAATAGAAAATTTGGTATTCTTCAATGTGAATGTGGCGCTCAATCAGAGAGACTTACAGAAATTGTAGAAGCTATGGGTGGAACCGTTGTCGCTGCCGAAAGATGTAAACGTATGGTTGAGGTCAACGGCAGATATAGATGTGATAAGCCAGGTGAATGTCCTGGTCAAACTGAAAAGGTATTGGCTCTTAAGAAAGCAGGCGCTCAGGTTATTATCGCCGGAAGCTGTCAGGATTGAACGAACACAGTCATGAAAGTAGCTCCTAGGTTAGGAGTTCCGGTATATCACAGTACAGATCATGTGCTAAGAGCAACAAACCATAAGTTGTACAGAAGAATCAAAGACTAATTCTTCACACTGACTTGGTAATTACTTTATAAGTTATATATATAGTAATACCCTCAGCAATTAAATCTTGAGTCAGGCCCCTGATTCAAGATTTTAATTGCACTCCTTTGTTAGGAAACTAACAAAGTCAACGAAGTTACTTTAAATAGTAAGTATTTTAAAACAATAAATAGCAAATATGTTTTTAATGAAAAGGAGGCGATTATATGTCAATTACAGCTGAAACGGCAAAGGCACACGCAAAGGATCCTGCAGTATCATGTTGTAGATTCGAAGCTGGTACAGTAATTGATACATCAAACTTAGAGGATCCAGCAATCTTTGCTGATTTAGAGGACTCTGGTTTATTACAAATTACAGAAAGCACATTAACAATCGAAGAAGTGTTAGGTGCAAAGTTGACTAAAACAGTTGACGCGTTAACACCACTTACTGCAGACCTATTAGAAGGTATCAACGCAGTAGCAAGTGAAGCAGCTGAAGAAGTTGCAGCAGCTCCAGCAGCTCCAGTAGCAGCGGTAGCTCCAGTTGCTCCAGTAGCAGCAGTAGCTTCAGTAGCAGGCGGCGTTGTGAAAATTCACATCGGCGAAGGTAGAGACATTAACCTTGAAATCCCATTAAATGGTGGTGTTCCAGCAGTAGCAGGCGCTCCAGCAAACGCAACAGTTGCAGTTGAAGGCGCAGCTCCAGCGGCAGTAGCAGCAGTAGCAGCTCCAGTAGCAGTTGAAGCAAAAGAACTTAGAAAAGTTGTAAAGAAACATTACCAAATCAATAAGGTTGAGTTAGCTGATGAAACTAAAATTGAAGGTACAACTCTTTACATCAGAAAGAACATTTGTGATGACGCATTGGCATCTCAAGATCTTGTAACAGCAATCAAATTTGATATCATCACACCAGAAGATTACGGTAAATACTCTGAAACAATCATGGACGTTCAACCAATCGCTACTAAAGAATCAGGCGAATTAGGTTCTGGTATTACAAGAGTTCTTGATGGTGTTGTTGTTATCGTAACTGGTACTGACGAAGGCGGCGTTCAAATCGGTGAATTTGGTTCTTCAGAAGGTATCTTAGAAAGAAACATGATGTGGGGTAGACCAGGTTGTCCTGAGCGTGGCGAAATCTTCATCAAAACAGAAGTTGTCATTAAAGAGCATATGAACATGGAGAGACCAGGTCCTCTTGCTGCTCATAAAGCAACTGACGTAATCACTCAAGAAATCAGAGAAGCTCTTAAAGCATTTGACGGCGCAGCTGTTAAAGAAGAAGAGTTTGTACAATACAGAAGAAAAGGTAACAAAAAAGTTGTTATCGTAAAAGAAATCATGGGTCAAGGTGCAATGCACGATAACTTGATCTTACCTGTTGAGCCAGTTGGTACATTAGGCGCGCAACCAAACGTTGACCTTGGTAACCTTCCAGTTATGCTTGCTCCAACAGAAGTAATCGACGGCGGTATCCATGCACTTACTTGTATCGGACCAGCTTCAAAAGAAATGTCTAGACATTACTGGAGAGAGCCACTAGTACTTGCTGCTATGGCAGATGAAGAAATCGACCTTGCAGGCGTTATCTTTGTTGGTTCACCACAGATCAACGCTGAGAAGTTCTACGTATCTAAGCGTTTAGGTATGATGATCGAAGCTATGGATGTTGATGGTGTTATCATCACAACTGAAGGTTTCGGTAACAACCACATCGACTTTGCTTCTCACCATGAGCAAGTTGGTATGAGAGGTATTCCAGTAGTTGGATGTACTTTCGCTGCTAACCAAGGTGCCCTTGTAGTTGGTAACGAGTACATGGTTTCAATGATCGACCTTAACAAATCTAAGTTAGGTATCGAAAACGAAATCCTTGCTAATAATACACTTTGTCCAGAAGACGCAACTAGAGCTCTTATGATGCTTAAATCTAGAATGGGTGGCGAAGAGATTAAAGCTGCTGAAAGAAAGTGGAATGCTAACGTTAAGTTAAACAACGTTGAAGTAGTAAACACTCAATCTTCTAGTAAAATCGAGATGCTTCCTAACGAGCAAGTTCTTGAAAAATCTAAGAAGAGAAGAGAACTTTACGAAGTAGAGTAATCGCAATGGACAATATTAATTTGAAATACGGCGATAAACTTATCTATATGGAAGGCATTATTACAAATCTAAAAGATGGTTTGGTCGAAATGGATCTTAAGGGTCGTCTTGGTACTTTAAAGGTACCAATGCGCATGATGATTTCAGACAACCATTTGCAGTTAGGACAGATTGTCGGTTTCAAGATGAGTTATCCAGAAGTGGTCTGTGAAGAACCAGACCAACACTATATCAGTAATATGAAAAAACTTCAAAACAAGGAGGTCAAATAAATGAGCTTAACAGTTGTAAAAGGCTTACAATCGGAAATTTTCGTTCCAATTACACCAGATCCAGTATGGACGCCTGTAACTAAGGAACTTAAAGATATGAAAGTTGCACTAGCTACTGCAGCGGGTGTACACATGAAAACAGACGCAAGATTTAACTTGGCTGGGGACTTCTCATTCAGAGCGATCCCTGGTGACGCACCAGTATCAGATATGATGGTATCACACGGTGGTTATGACAACGGAGATGTTAACAAAGACATCAACTGTATGTTCCCAATCGACAGACTTAGAGAATTGGCTGCAGAAGGCTTCATCAAAGAAGTTGCTCCAGTTCACTTCGGCTTCATGGGCGGCGGTGGAAATCAAGATAAATTCATGAACGAAACTGGCCCAGAAATCGCTAGACAATTGAAAGAAGAAGGCGTAGATGCTGTTCTTTTAACTGCTGGTTGAGGTACTTGTCACCGTACTGCTGTAATCGTACAGCGTGCTATTGAGGAATCGGGTATTCCTACAATCATGATCGCGGCATTGCCACCAGTTGTTAGACAAAATGGTTCACCAAGAGCGGTAGCTCCACTTGTACCAATGGGTGCAAATGCAGGTGCTCCAAACAACATCGAGCAACAATATGCAATTACTAAAGAATCACTTGAATGGTTAGTTAAGATTTCGTCTGCAGGCAAAATCATTCCATTAAACCACGAGTATGTTGCAAAGATCTAATTAAAGATCGGTATAGGGAAATAATTATCAGTTGCTGCTCCGGTAAGTCGGAGCAGCAACTTTAAAACAATTTTTGTGATTCATTTCACAAACAAGGGTGATAGCAATGGATGAAAAAATACTTAGACGACTTGTCATTCGCGCTTTTCACATGAATACCTTGGATTTTGGCGACAAAGCAAGTCTTGATAATGGTAAACTGGTGATCAATAATCAGTTCTTAAAGCCGATTATCGATGCGGACCCACTGGTGCAGGACATCACAGTGAACATCATAAAACCAGGGGATTATGACAGAGAAATCAACACCATTATGGATATTCTCCCAATTTCGACAAAGGTTCTTGGAAAAATGGGCGAAGGTATTACCCACACTTTGACAGGTGTGTACGTAATGCTGACAGGTGCAGATGAAAATGGTAAGCAAATGGCGGAATTTGGATCCTCGGAAGGCAACTTAAGAGAGCAGTTGTTTCTGAATAGGGCAGGAACGCCATCTGATAAGGATATTATTTTACATGTAGACGTTAAATTACTTGGTGATCAAATTTATGATCGAAAAATGCCAAATGCAGCCTTTAGAGCATGTGACTTATTTATCCAGCACTATAGAGACATATTGAAGAAGATGGATGGTAGAGACGCTACGGAGTCACATGAATTCTTCGATAAAGTGCGTTTAGGTAAACCAAGAGTACTGATAATCAAACAAATTGCTGGTCAAGGCGCGATGTATGATAATCAATTGTTTGCACACGAACCGAGTGGGTTTGCTGGCGGGCGTTCGATTATCGATATGGGGAACGTACCAATGATTCTTTCTCCCAACGAATATCGTGATGGTGCCTTGCGATCAATGACATAAGGTGGTGAGATTATGGGTATTGGACCATCAACAAAAGAAACATCCTTACATCATTTTAGAGATCCGTTACTTGATGTAGTCTCCAACGATCTAGACGTCGATTTGATGGGCGTTATTGTGGTTGGAACACCTCAGGATAATAGTGATAAATATTTTGTGGGCGAACGCGCTGCAGTTTGGGCCGAGACCATGCGTGCGGATGGAGTGATCCTGTCAGTTGACGGATGGGGTAACTCTCATGTAGACTACGCGAACACGATCGAACAGATCGGTAATCGGGGCATTCCGGTAGTGGGCATCAGTTTCGTTGGCACACAGGCAAGTTTTGTTGTCACCAATAAATACATGGATACCATTGTAGATATCAACAAGTCTACAGAAGGCATTGAGACAGAAGTTGTTGGTGAAAATAATATGGACAGAATAGACGCTCGAAAAGCATTGGCATTTCTAAAATTAAAAATGCGAAAAAACGGATAGGAGTGGAAATCAATGAAAGCTATTAGAAGTATTCATGCAATTGACTCTCATACAATGGGAGAACCAACTAGAATTGTTACAGGTGGCATTCCTGGCATTCCAGGAAAAACAATGGCCGATAAAAAGCTATATCTTGAGAAAGAAATGGATCATTTAAGAACAGCAATCATGCTTGAGCCAAGAGGACATAACGACATGTTCGGTTCGATCATCACAGCACCAGTAAACGAAGGTGCAGATTTCGGTATCATCTTTATGGATGGTGGCGGATACCTTAACATGTGCGGTCACGGTTCTATCGGTGCTGTAACTGCAGCTGTTGAAACTGGTATGGTTGAAATGGTTGAGCCAATTACAAAGGTAGTTATGGATACACCAGCTGGTATGGTAACTGCTGAAGCAAAAGTTGAAAATGGAAAAGTACAAGAAGTATCAATTGTAAACGTACCTGCTTTCCTTTATAAGCAAGACGTAGAAGTTGAAATGCCTAATGTAGGTACAATCAAATTCGATATCTCATTTGGTGGTTCTTTCTTTGCAATCGTTCATGCAAACCAATTTGGTCTTAAAGTAGAACCAAACAACACAAGCAAATTGAAAGACTTAGCTTTAGAGTTAAGAGACATCATCAACAGAGACATCGAAATTGAGCATCCAACATTAAGTCATATCAAAACAGTTGACCTTGTTGAAATATATGATGCGCCAACGCATCCAGATGCAGACTACAAAAACGTTGTTATCTTTGGCCAAGGTCAAGTAGACCGTTCACCATGTGGTACAGGTACAAGTGCTAAACTTGCTACACTTTTCACAAAAGGTCAATTAAAAGAAGGCGAAGATTTCATCTACGAGTCAATCTTAGGTACACTTTTCAAAGGTAAAGTGGTGGGCACTGGCGAACTTGCTGGTTACACTACAATTACTCCTGAAATCACTGGTGCTGCTTATATTACTGGTTTCAACCACTTTGTAATCGATGCAGATGATCCAGTAAAATACGGTTTTGTTCTAAAATAGTCAACAAACAAAAACTGCTCATTGTTGACAAAAGATTGTTTATTATTTAACGCTTCTGTGTTAAAATAATATATAGCAATATTTCTTTTTATCAAATTATTTTTAGGAGGTTTTTTATGATTACTGCTGTATTAGGTGTATTGGGTGCACTAACTGTATGGTTTGGTGCGGTATTTGGAAAAGATTTCAGTTCAAACAAAGACAATCTTAATCCAAATAATTCATGGGGAAAAGTAATAGGAATTGGTTTTGTCACAGACTTCTTTGATACGTTAGGTATCGGTTCATTCGCTCCAACAACTGCTTTGTTGAGAATGATGAAACAATCAGAAGATAGAGTTATTCCAGGTACTTTGAACGTATCTCATACGATTCCTGTAGTTATGGAAGCATTTATCTTTATGAAAGTTATTGAAGTTGAGCCTATTACATTAGTTGCTATGTTAGCAGCAGCTACAATCGGTGCTTACGCTGGAGCAGGGATTGTATCAAAAATGGACGAGAAGAAAGTTCAAATGTTCATGGCTGTAGCTTTACTTGTAACTGTAGGCTTAATGGTAGCTGGTCAAGTGGGTATCATGCCTGGTGGTGGAGAAGCAATCGGCTTAACTGGCGGTAAATTAATCGCTGCAGTAGTTGGTAACTTCATCCTTGGTGCATTAATGACTGCTGGTATTGGTCTTTACGCGCCATGTATGGCACTTATCTATATCTTAGGTATGTCTCCAAGAGTTGCATTCCCAATCATGATGGGTTCATGTGCATTCTTAATGCCAGTAGCTTCTGTAAAATTCATCAAAGAAGCTGCTTACGACAGAAGAGCATCTATGGGTATCACAATTGGTGGCGCAGTTGGTGTTATCATCGCTGCTTACATCGTTAAGTCTTTACCATTAAACGTATTAAAGTGGTTAGTTGACGCTGTAATTCTTTACACTTCATTCACTTTATTCAAATCAGCTACTTCTAACAAGTAAACATAATTTTAAAAAAGCAGAGGGCGATCTCCTAGAGATCGCCCTTTTTTTATGAATTTTGAGGTATTGAGTCCATGCTACTTACTTCATCATAGCATATAAAATTAAGGTCTTTGTGGATAATACCCTTCCCATGCGATGATATATCTTATGGTATTAAAAGGCTGCATGACATTGATCGTCATCGGTTGTCCAAGACCCGTCACACCTACACTACCTTCCAATGCAGTGGATGTAGCAGCGATAGCAACGGTTTGAGGGGATAATTCAGCAGTTGTTGCCACGTTGTTTGTATAAAGAGCAACATCACGACTAGAATATTTCGGTGCACCTAGCGAATCGCCATTTTCAGCAACAGATCGTTCGCCAGCTTCTTGTGAAACAATCATATTAAGATTCCCATAGTGTGCAGGAATTTGAGCTTGTGCATCAGAAAGATCATGGGTGTGCGGTGGCAAATTGCCTTCTGTTACTTGCACCGTTGTTTGAATATTGCCGCCTTGTTGGCCCATTTGGAAGGGATAACCACCGGGTGCTTGACCATAGCCTATAGGCACGCGCCCTCTTAAATCAGGCAGTTGAAAATTCGTAGTGCCATTGCCACCGTAGGTCGTCCCTATTAAAGAATAGAGCGTCATATAGTCTTGAATGGGTAAGATTTGCCCTTCACATGGTAGCCAGCCCTGGGGCACCCAAGGTACTGCCCATAATAGTATTGTACCGATCAATGGTTCCAAAAAAATCACTCCTTATAATTATTTACAATTCTAGTAACAGTATACAAAAATACGGAAAAAATTCAAATCATTATAGCAAATAAAAATAGAAATGGAAAAATAGAAATAGCGTATAGATAGTTCTTCTGTGTGCCGGTTCTTATCAGAACAGCCAAAGACAGAGGGACTATCATACGCTATTTTTTTAGTTCATAAAATACATAAGTTCTAAGCTCGATCCACGAAATACATCTTTAACAAGCCTTTACCTTTTACCTCAATCGCTGCACGTTCAGTAAAGGTATACTTGTCGGTTCGATCCTTTACGATGGCATAGGTACTTGGTGATATGTTGAGGCGCATTGGTTCACTGTTACTTTCCATTCTGGAAGCGGTATTAATGGTATCGCCAAAGACATCGTACAAGTATTTCTTTACACCAACGACGCCGCCGACGATTTTTCCCGAGTTGATGCCGATACGGATACGCCAGTTGATTTCTGCCTGCTCACCTCGTGCCTTGAGGGCATCGAGAATATCAAGCGCGGCGTCAATCATATTCTCTGCGTGATGTTCAGCTGGCACTGGCATACCAGAGACTGCCATATAAGCATCGCCGATGGTCTTGATCCGCTCACAGCCGTATTTATCCATAATACCATCGAAAGTGGTGAAGATATCACTTAATTCCTCGATTAAGTACTTAGGTTCTAAATTTTCAGAAGTGCTTGTAAAGCTTACAATATCCGAGAAGTAAACAGAACAATTTTCGAAGTTTTCCGGTTCAGTCTTGCCGTAGACTTTAAGGTCGTTGGCGACTTTTTTCGGCAAGATATTCAGCAAGAGTTTTTCGGATTTTTGGCGTTCCTTATAAATAATGTATCCTAATATGCTGACAAGGACGATGATGGCACCAGCAACACCGAGGACAATTAATTGACGGCGCATTCGTGCGGCTTGATCTTTAAGTTCCTGAGCCTTTTGCTCAATTTCAGCATCTTTCTTTTCTGTTTCGTAGACGATTTGAGCATTGGCAATATTCTCGCTCTGGTCTTCGGAGAAAATCACTTTCTGAAGTTCAATGTAAAGGGATTTGAAGTCGATGGCTTTCGAAGTCTCGCCGAGGGCTTCATAATCCATGGAAAGGTTGAAAATCGCAGATTCTAATCCTTCATTGTACTGCAGTGCTTTTGAGGCTTCAAAAGCGCTGTTGTGTAGTTCGAGAGCACGTTCGAAATTGTATTTCTTGTACTCGATGGTACCAAGATTATTGGTGACGTTAATGGCGCCCTTTAAATTGTCGAGCTCCTGGTAAATGCCAAGTGCATTGGTATAATATTCAGCGGCATCTTCGTAATTTTCCTTGATTTCGAAGATGCGTGCGATGTTGTTGAAGGAATCGGCCAAGTTGACTTTGTCGTCGAGTTCGATATTGAGGCGCAGCGCCTTGAGATAGAAGCCGTAGGCTTCATCTTGATAGTTGTAATGAGAGAAGAAATGTCCAAGGTTGGTATAGGTGTAGGCTTGACCTTCCTTGCTTTCAATTTCCTCAAAAATGGTGATGGCTTTTGTATAATAGTCAAAGGCTGTCTCAAAATCATTTTGTGAAGAGTGGATGGTGCCGATGTTGTTATAATTTGAGGCCATTTCCTCTTTGTTGCCAAGTTCTTCGTTGATTCTAGCAGCGTTCAGATAGTTTTCAAGTGCGAGGTCGTAATTGCCTAGTGCATCGTAGACCGCGCCCAAATTACCAGTTGCATAGGCCATGCCTTGCTGGTCGTTTGCCGTCTCAAAATATTCTAAGGACTGCTGGAAACTTTGAAGTGCTTTGGTGTAGTCGTTGAGCGTCAGCCACACCATACCGTAGCCGTTCTTGCTATGTCCTGCTAAACTAGGGTAATCGTATTCTAAACTCAGGGCGTAGGATTCTTGAAAATGCTGCATGGTCCTTTCGTACTGATCTAGCTTCAAGTAGCCAAGGCCAATATTGACGTTGGCTTCGATGATTGACTTTGTATCACCCATTGCGGTCGCTTCTTCCAGTAGGGATTCAAGCTCGGCAACACTTTCCGTAGGTGCGTTATCGATGTTTTTGGCTACGGCCTGAATTTGATCGAACAAGGGTGTGGATTCACCGTAAATCGGTGTGATAAAGCTCATTACGCCAAGTATTAAAACCAGTGTCAGTAAAAAAGTGTGCATGGCTGGCGCGGCTTGTTTTATGGATGACTTATAAGAGTTGATAGTGGTCACCTTCCTTTGCTAAAAATGTATTTATGAACTTTTCTCTAGCGCCGCGTAGAATTTCTTCTAATTCGGCGTCGGTGCGATCGCTTTTGTGGTGAAAAAGAATCAATTTTTTGACGTTGGCATCATTAGCCAGTTTGGTTGCCTTTTCCCAGTGTGAATGTCCCCAACCGGCATATTGCTTGTTGTGGTATTCTTCTTTGGTGAAATTAGCATCGTAGATCAGCAAATCGCAATTTTTGACATACTCGACAAAGGGCTGGTGCTCATCATCATAATGTGCGAAATCGGTTAGATAGACCATGGATCTGCCATCGACTGTAATCTTATAGGCCAGATTGCCGCCTGGATGCTTTGTGTTTTTCGGAATGATATTGACGAGATGATCGTTAGCAGTGACAAATTGGATATTGTCTGTTTCAGTGATGTTGTTGAATATAATGTTAGATGTCAATTGGCTAAAACCAATTGGGAAAAAAGGTGGTTGCATGAATTTATGTAAGGTTTCTTCCAGTGTCAGATCATATTTTGCTTCACCGAAGAAAGTGAGTTCGGAATCCTTTGTAAAAAGCGGCACAAAGCTAAGGAGTCCCAGAATATGATCGTAATGGTAGTGGCTTAAGAAAATGCTGGCTTTAACCGGCTTGTGAATTTCCATCAAGTAGTTGCCAAGATTGATGATTCCTGTGCCGGCGTCCAGAATAATCACGCGCTCATCGATTTCCACGCTGACGCATGACGTGTTGCCGCTGTATTTAATATAGTCTGTTCCATAGGTTGCCATGGAGCCTCGAGCACCCCATATTTTGACATCAAACATTATAATATCCCCCTTTATTATGTGTTCTTATCTCCCTAATATAGATTGCTGTAGTCTATTTGATTAATCTCTTCATACGCTTTTTCGCTGATAAAGAGTTCTACTAAGTCTTTATCCAGATGATTGGCACTGGCATCTTCTCTCAAAATGCTGATGGCCTTTTCTGTCGGCATAGCTGGTTTATAAGGTCTATCGCTGGCTGTAAGGGCATCGAAGATATCCGCAATCGCTAGGATTTTTGCGAAAAAAGGAATTTCCTCAGTGGTCAATCCCCATGGATAACCTTTGCCACTCAGTTTTTCGTGGTGTGTCGCTGCAACGCGTGGCACAAGTGACAATTCTTCTGTCCAAGCGATTTCCTTAAGGACATCGTAAGTAAAGAGTGTATGGTTATTCATCATTTTACGTTCATCATCGTTCAAATTACCACGTTTCACGAAGAGATTCATCAAATCATCTTC
>JAFGTX010000289.1 GCA_016938815.1 Clostridia bacterium
GGTATCAGTGATGTTGAATTTGATGGAAGCGCTTTATTGAATGAACCTATTGAAATCATTGATGGAGTGACCTTTGAAACCAAACCTGCTTCGTCTCAGGCCAAAATTCATTTAACCTATAAAAATAACTCCTTTGGTTTTGACCTTAAGGGCGCGATAAAACTGGGTGATAATTTTCCTGAAGGCTTGAGAAATGAATATCTTGAAATTGAAAGCCTTCGCATGAACTCCCATTGGGAAATCATTGAATTCAAGGCCAGGGCATCTGACCTTGACGGGATTGTTCTTCCCGGTGATTTTATTATTGAAAATGGACTGCTTGCAATTAATTATGATTACACTGTTCAAGGCGGTCCAATTTTTATTGTAGGAGGAAACATTATTTTGCCTTCTGCTGTAACCAACCTCTTCGGCTCAGACTTTGAATATGATATTTTTGCCAGCGCGGAGATATCGGCAACCGAAGGGCTCCGAAACCTCAAATTTGACGCAACAGGAATAGAAGCCTCTATTATAGATACCTTTCAATTAAATCAGGGGATGTTCAAAGGTCGGTATAATCAGAATGATGGAATTTCCTTGGTTTGTTCCGGAGGAATTAGCGTATCAGCCAATTCACCACTGCCCGAAGAATTAAAAAGCGCTCAATTAGCCCTTTCTCTTGAATATACATCTCATTCAGGGCTTAAGCAATTTTCTGTAGGACTGGCGCCCGGTTCATCAGCCATTACTTTGCATCCTGCCGGTATCAAAGAGCTTGATTTCGGTATCGATGAATTTTCTGTTGATGTTACAACTGAATACTACAATGCGGTTCCCCGGTGGACTTCTCAATTCCAATTTGGCGGTAATCTCAAATTCTCCGAAGATGCTAGGGTTACTACGCTTCCTGAAGAGATCAGAAGATTGCAATTGGACACTGATTTTTCTCTCACCATCAGGGATTCCGAGATTATTGCAAGCGAATTTTCAGCTGATTGCAATGCTCATTTTTCAATGGATATGTTTGGATTA
>JAFGTX010000290.1 GCA_016938815.1 Clostridia bacterium
GTATTGCTTCATAAGAGCGAACAGCATTAAAGTAGAATATTATTATGAATGCTAAAGTTCCTCTCGAAAAATGCCGATACTATTTAAAATGTGATGAATCAAATTTCATTCAGGGAGGGATGTAGGATGACTATTCATAATGTTAATGGGGTGACAGGCGCATCGGCTGTTACTCAGGAATCAGTCAAGAAAAATGAAAAGGCAGCAAAAGAAACAAAAACTGAATCCGCAGTGAAAAATACAGACACGGAAGTCGTATATGAAAAATCAGAAGTAGCTGAAGAAGAAGAGACAAAGTCGCTAGAAACTTACGGAAAAGAAGCAAAAATCAAGTATGCAGCGGATATTGCAGCCGTCGAAGAAATGAAACGGGCGTTAGACAAGAAAATGAAGAACAGTTTTCTTCAAATGGCGATTGATAGTTTAGGAGAACAGCAGACCGGTATTAAAGCAAAGTTGGAAGCCATTTTAAAGGAAAATTCAGGCGAGATCACCGATGAAATGATCGAACAGGCTAAAGAAGATGTTTCTGAGGACGGTTACTATGGCGTGGAAGCCACAGCAAAACGTCTCGTTGATTTCGCAAAAGCCTTATCCGGTGGCGATCCAGACAAGGCAGAGATGCTGAAGGATGCCTTTCTAGATGGTTTTAAACAAGCCGAAGAGCTCTGGGGCGATGACTTACCTGAGATTTCTCAGAAGACAAAGACAAGGACAGAAGAACTATTCGATGTTTGGATCAACGGTACAGAAGCTGTTGCGGAAGGTTCAGAAGATACAGAGCTAGAAGCCGAGGTAGAAGCGGAATAGAGATAGAGGCGATATAAAACACACCTGCAAGGTGTGTTTTTTTTGTATAAAGAAAAGCTATCGGAGGACGTATCATCCGATAGCTTTTGTGTGTTAAATAGTATTAATCACCGATCATAAAAGAGATGTATTGTTCACCACGTGTATAGCCGAGCTTTTCGGCAAGGCGACAGGAACGGTCATTGGCAGCTAGCCATTTAGGATCAATGTCCTTTTCAAGACAACCCTTTACCAGTGAAGCACCAATAATGGTACCTAATCCAGTTCTTTGATAATCAGGTGACGTCTTAATTTCTATGTCGATGGCATGTTGACAGGCAGCAATGGAAGTTGCAACACTGACGATTTGTTCGTTATTGAGAATGCAAAATCCAATACCCCGCACTAAGAAGTCGTTCACAGATTCAAAGTGTTCAAGGAAGTATTCGTTATCTTGATCCTTAGCGATCTGTTCCGCGATATGACGGTCAATCGGCTGAATTTTATAGCTTGATGGCAACATATTGATGAAATCATCCAAATGATGAACTTTGATGGTGTTGGAATAACATTCGGTAAAATCTATTTGTGAGATTGAGCCATTAAAAGTTCGGTGAAGCAATTGACGCCATTCATCGTTTTCCGGTGTCACAATGCCCATCGGGCGGGCTAGAAGGAGTGCTTCTGCTGCTGGATGTGTGGGGTCACCACCTAAAATCGTATGAGAGCCTGAGTCTAATCGAGCTACTTTAGGATCATCCAAGGAATCTGCCATGGCAGTGCCGTGATAGCCCTCCAAAATGGAATAAAGAATGACTTTATCATATCGGTTGTGGGCGAAGAGCGGAGCCAGTTTAGGCAAGTCGACTTTATGAAAAATGTGCATGTTAAAAACTCCTTAAATTCTTATTAATTACAGTTTATATTATTTTTCGAATTAATTCCATTGTCTTTGCCATTAATTTTAATGTATAATTGATATGTCGTTTAATATTTGTTTTGTTTGGGGTGAACAGAACAGCGTAGATAAAGGATTGGTCAAATGAATATAAACAATTTGAAAACAATGGATATGAAGACGAAAGCAATTATAGCAGGCGTGGTATTGGTCATCGGTGTTACGGCTTATGTGCAGCAGTTACCTAAGAATGTCGTGAATGTTCTAGTGGATGGTGCCGTCGTAGGAAATACATCGTCCGAAGCGATTGCTCTAAAGACAGTAGATGAATTAATTGCGACAACAATTGAAAATGCACCATATGAAGTGGTCAGTAAAAGTGAAGTTACATATGAACCCGCTCGTGTCGATAATGATGAGATTATGGGAAAAGAGGCTTTAGCGGAAGCTCTTGAAGCATCGTTAGTTTTTAATG
Source organism: Clostridia bacterium (assembly GCA_016938815.1). Taxonomy (GTDB): domain Bacteria; phylum Bacillota; class Clostridia; order Peptostreptococcales; family Acidaminobacteraceae; genus JAFGTX01. The sequence goes on from JAFGTX010000290.1 coordinate 2,163, forward strand.
TAAAAGGACAACAATTAACGATTGATGGGGCGCCCTATGGGACATTTGCATCTGATAAGGAAGCGGAAGAATTTTTGACGGCGGTTAAGCGTCAATTTTTAAATGAGAGTGAAGAGATTGTTAGCTCTGAATTTGTTGAGACAATTGCAATCGAGGCTGTAGAAGTCCCTCAAGAAGAGATTGTGAGTTTTGATGATGCTTGGTCGCGTTTTGAAGGTGGCAAAGACGAATTGATGACTTACAAAATCGAGCCGGGTGATACGACTTGGGATATTGCGTCAAAATTTGATATGTATGTTAGCGATATCGCGGCAGCAAATCCAGAAATTGATATTGATTTACTACAAATTGGTCAGGTCATCAACCTGAATATTCCAATGTCTTATATTAACGTGAGAACAAAAACCCATGAGGTTGTAGAAGAAGATATTATCAATCAGACCATTTATGAAAAAACCGATACCTTATATGTTGGCGAAAGTAAGCTGAAGACAGAGGGTACTAATGGCAAGAAAATGGTTGAATTAGAGCGTACCGCTATCAATGGTGTTTTAGAGGATCAAGTGGTTCTTTCTGAAGAAGTAATCGAAGAACCGGTAGCGACGGTGATTTTAAGTGGCAGTAAATGGCGTGAAGTGGCCTCGACGGGCGAATTCATCAAGCCGACAAGTGGCACCATTACATCAAGATTTGGGATGAGATGGGGTAGACTGCATGCTGGTATTGATATCGGAACTGCTATCGGAACGCCAGTTAAAGCAGCAGACAACGGCATTGTCACAAAAGTGGGTTACATTTCTGGTTATGGTAAAGCGGTTATTTTGGATCATGGGAATGGACGCACGACACTTTATGGTCATTTAAGCGGTTATGCGGTTCAGGTAGGACAAAGTGTTCCTAAGGGCACTGTGGTTGCTTATTCAGGTGCGACCGGTAACGTAACAGGACCTTGCTTACATTTTGAAGTAAGGGAAAATGGTACTCCGATTGACCCATTAAAGTATATTGATTTAAATTAGTCGCAAAATATCCTTTCATAGAGAAGGGATATTTTTTTGCGTTTTTGGGGTATAAGTGGAAATAGAGAATACCTAGGGGGGAATATCATGTTTGTCCATACAACCTTTAAAACGCGTATGACCTTGATTCTAATCGCCGTTTACAGCTTGTCCGTAATCAATGTGTTTTGTCCGCTGGTGCGATTTTCAAGTCGGACGATGAACATGTATTATATGATTGCAGTGATGAGCATCCCCTTTGTCTTATTCGGTATTGGCGTCAATTACAGACACTGGTATACTCGTAGTATAGCCTTGTGCTTTTACAGTCTAACATCACTTTTTTCAACGATTGTCATTGTTTTTATCATTTATGCGGTGACAAATTTGTCGCCAGCACAGGTGGACACCAGTTTTCAACAGGTCAATAGTTATGATTTTGGCGCTTACGAAGTGAATATTTATCAAATCAAGGGTGGCGCTTTGACATCTTTCGGTACGACGATTCGTCAGGAAAAGAAGATTTTTTTCGGACTTTTGGTTGTGCGGGACGTTTTTTCATCTGAAAATAAACAGGATGTCAGAATTCTAGTGGAGCCTAATCAGGTAGTCGTCAACGGAGACAGTTATCAGCTGAAAGAAAATGTAATTTTTTAATAATATTTGTGGAGGTGCTTATGTCAGTAGAATTAGTTCATGTATATCGAGGAGATTTAGTCGAGAGTATTCATAGAGGTGATATCGTATTGGTAAACCATAAAGGGGAAATATTAGATGCCTATGGTGATCCTTACAAGCGAACCTTTTGGCGGTCTTCTGCCAAACCCTTTCAAGTGATTCCATTTATTGAGGCTGGTGGCATCGATCGATACAAGATTACGGCAGCGGAACTAGCCATCATGACCTCATCACATGGTGGTGAAAAAAGGCATGTTACTTTAATCAAGCAGTTGCTTAAAAAGATGGACAAAACTTTAGATGATTTGAAATGTGGACGTGCTCGACCTATGTACGAAGGCGCCTATAGACAATTACTTCAGGAAAACATTCCGTTCTCTCAAGGCAATAATCCTTGTTCAGGAAAGCATTCAGGCATGATTGGTTATGGCCTTTTATCAGGTTTGGACTTAGATAGTTACACAGAGTTAAAGCATCCGATACAACAGAAAATGTTAAAGACCATTGCTGAAATGACAGACCTTCAAAGTGAGGACATCGATATTGCCATCGATGGTTGCGGTGTACCGGTTTTCGGATTGCCGATCTACAATATGGCACTGGCTTATGCACAGCTTGCTGGTGGTGATTTTGAACATCCGCGGAAGGAGATATTGGCTATAATTGCCGGTGCCATGACAAAGGAGCCTTTTTACGTTGCCGGAACAACTCGGTTGGATACGATCTTGATGGAGGAAACCAGTGGCAGAATTTTGGCGAAGTTGGGTGCGGAATCCGTTTACTGCGTATCTATCATAGGTGAGGGAATTGGCTTTGCAATGAAGACGGAGGATGGCAGTTATAGAGCTCTAGATGCTGTTGTACCAGATTTTTTGAGAAAACACGGGTATATTTCTGAGGAAGAGCATAAGCGGATTTATAAACGTTTACCGATTCAAATCAAGAATCATAGGGATGAAGTTGTAGGCGAAATGAGAAGTGTCTTAGATTAAGCCGTAAAAAAGCTCCGCTGAAGTGATCAGCGGAGCTTTAATTGTGTCCATAAACCATCTAGATTTTAAAGATGTCGATATGCTTGTTCAAGTCATGAGACAGCATATTAAGGGTTTCAGCGTTTTTAGCAACCTCTGAAACGGCATGTGCTTGCTCGTTCATGGAAGCGTTAACTTCTTCTGTAGCGGCGGCAGTTTCTTCAGATACGGCGGAAATGTTGTTTACGATTTCAACTAGTTCTGTCTTATTTCTAGCCAGTCCGTCGAGTTCATGAGTAACCATTTCAATTTGGTTGGTAATTTTCTCAACGGAAGTGAAAATTTGATTGAAGGATTCCGTTACATTTGTAACCGCCTGGTTTTGCTGATTGGAAATCTCATTGACTTCACGCATGATGTGAATGGTTTCCTTGCTTTCATTTTGAATGTTTTGTACGATGTCTCTAATCTCATTGGTAGCAGTACTGGAATCTTCAGCGAGTTTCCTGATTTCGTCGGCAACAACTGCAAAGCCACGACCAGCTTCACCAGCTCTAGCGGCTTCGATAGAAGCATTTAAAGCCAAAAGATTAGTTTGATCTGCAATCGATGAAATTGTTGCAATGATATTAGTGATGGCGTTGGCGCGTTCGTCCAGATTTTGAACGGCATTAATGACCTTCACGTTGGAAGCCTTGCTGATTTCAGATTTATCTCTTAAATCTTCTAGGGCCTTGAGTCCAGCTTGATTCATTTGAATCGCAATTTCGGCCTGCTCGTTCATTGCACTACTATTATCCATAAGCACATTGAATTTTTCATCGATGGAGCTGGCAATCATTGCACCTTTTTCAGCATCGGCAGCGGTATCTTGGGTACCGGTTTTAATTTCATCAACGGTACTAGCAACCTGATCAACGGTTGCGGTTGTTTCTTCGGCCATGGAAGCCAAGTTGGAAGCGGAGTCTAACATTTCAGAGGAAACACTTTTGGTCTCTTGAATCAACGCTTTGACGCTATGGGTCATTTCGTTCAGACCATCCGCCAATAATTTGGTTTCGTCATTTGAGGTGACGTCTACGCGAACGGTAAAATCACCTTGTTTAATCTTATTGGTAGCTTCTACAACTGCGATAATTGGTTTGCTGATACTATTACCCACAACTTTTGAAGTAATCGCAGACAGGACGATGGCAATAAGTGCTACACCCGCCAGAAGCATTAATACGACATTTAAAATTTTGAGAACTTCTTTTTCAGGAATGCTGGACCCGATGACCCAGCCATTATTAAGATGGTCAAAGGCAGACACGACATTCTCACCATCATCACGTGTATAGGCTGTAAAGCCTTTATCATGACTAGCCATTTCATCAAGTAGGAATTGATAATCGCCAGAATCCATGATACTCTGATTGAATGCCATTCTTGGATGTACCAGCATATGACCATCAGGATGCATTAAGTAAAGATAGCCTGTGTCAAATAGCTTGACTTCACTTAAAGTTTTTTCAATATCCTCCATATACAAATCCATGCCGACAAGAGCGATAATTTCACCATTGACTTCTACTGGTGTAATAAAGGAGGAGATGAGTCCGCCTGCTGCTGATTCATAGGGGTAAGTCCAAAGGGTCTTGCCATTATCAATCGGTTCACTGTACCATTCGTTGTAGTCGTTGTAGTATTCAACACCAAAAGAATCTTGTAGGACAAACTTTCCGCTTTCATCTTCCAATAGCCAGATGTCGGTTTCTTGACCAAATTTCTTCGTGTTGTAATAAACGTAAATGCTGCTTGTCAAATCAGTGTTTTCACCCAATCTTTTTAGATAGGGAACTAATATATCTTTTTTCAAAGTCTGTAAATATTGTTTGTCGGTCTTTGCCTGGGCTAGATCAGTTTGCTCGGCAACGTATTCTACGATGACGTTGACGGCGGATTCAATGTTGGAAAAAGCCTGCTGAAATTCATGAGTGGCAGCTTCAACTTGACTAACAGCCAACTTGTTCGCTTCCTCACCTACGTTTTTTTTCAGTGTTACACTCATCACCCCAGCGATACTAAGTACAATAATCAAATTGATGATAATAATTGATTTGGCAATCTTTCCGGAAATTCGCTTTTGATTGCTTTTTGTTTTTTTTGTCATAACACACCACCCTTTTTTAAGATTAAACTTTTGCTGTAACAATAAATATATCTTTTTTATACCAAAAAACGTGGCAATGAAACAGTAAGGAATAATGAATAAAATTCTATCTATGTTTTTCTTTTCTTTTATTTAAGACTAGGTTATAATGAATTTGGGTATATGTTTTATTAATTAGAGACTTTGAACTATGTCTTGTATTTGGGCACCTGAGACATAATGAGTTAGTGGTGCAACCGGCTATTTATGTAGGCGGCTTTTTTTGTATAAAAATACCGCAGTACATAATGTTTATGGTCGACAATCGCTTATGTTTGATCCTTGATTGAACAGGCGATTTTTGACGTTTTTGAGAAAAAAA
>JAFGTX010000003.1 GCA_016938815.1 Clostridia bacterium
CCATAACTACGCATGGCTTCCTGAGCATATACATTAACTTTGGAATAGATGCTTATCCAACTATCTGAGGCCAGACCCCAGCTATTATTAGACGCCATACCACTGATGACGTTAAGTTCACCACTGCCTTCAATTGTAAAATTGCCCGATGAATAAATGCCATAGCTATCAACATTAGATTTGCCCGCTACAACATTGTTTACTGTACCGTCTTCTAAAACGATCTTAGCACTTGCAGGCAATTTGATACCATAAGTTGTACTGCTTTCAAAAGTACCTTTAATGTCCGCACCACTTAAAGTCAAAGTGCGACTACTCGGTATCCAGCTCCATCCCTCCATAGTGTCTGATATAGGCGTAGTCGTAGGATTAACCGATTTCACCTCACCACTTACTGAAATATACGCCAGCGTTTCTGTATTTAAAGTTAAATCCAGTACGCCTTCTCTAACCACCGTAGCCGTTGGTTCTGTCCCTGCATAGACTATGTTTTGTGGACTATAGGACACCAAAATACATAGTGTCAAAATTACAGAAATTAACCTATGCCCTTTCTTTCGCCTCACCATTTGCCATCCTCCCTTTAGGTGTATTGAATCGAGACAATTAGCATTGTCTACGCCATTCTTCTTCATTCATAAACATAGCATACAGCACTGAACATAACACTGAACAAACTTGTTTTTAAAATAAAAAAAGGGAAACCCACGGTTTCCCTTTTGTCTTACCTATCGATTGCCACCGACACGTATATATCAATGGTCTGTTGATTCATATCCGGACTATCATTGTGATAATATTCAAAATCACAGTCATAAGTTCTTTTCAAAGGCATGGACCAGATAGCCGTCCATGCTGCCATTACCGCATCGACCATGTGCCCCTTAACTGTAAATTTTGCATATGTCCCTTTGGGAATTTCACCCTGCTCCAGATCCGGATTGTCATAATCTGTTACTTCAGCACAACACATAAAACGGTAAGGCTGAGTCGCATCGCCTTCATAATCTGTGTATAGACCAATCGCACCACCATTTGCTTTATTTTTGATCTGTTCGTAAATCTCTTGTCCAATAAACTGACCCCACATGGCGCCTATCACTGCACCTGATGCACCACCTTCATTGGTTGTTTTGGTCGATAAACCTACGATTTTTTTACTTGTCAATTCAACGATTTCATATTTCATATAACTTACTCCCTTCATGTAATCTACTTCTAATCTAATTCAAGTATAGAAGGGATAATATGACACCTGTATGTCATATTATAAAATTATAATGTCAAAATCTTTTGAGCTTTTTCTTTAACTTGCGTTTTCAAGACCTCCGGTCTTATATCTATAAGATAATCTGCATAAGTCAGCACATAGTTTATAAACCATTCATCCAGTTCCGTTTCGAAAGTCACGTGTAGCTGATCTTCTTTTCGTTCATAGACCTCTTCAAAATGAAATTCCTCTTCAATTCGAAAAAGGACCTCTGCTTTCAATATCAGTGTCACCACCTCTTGATTTTCCCATCCGTGAGATGTCATAACCCAGTCACTAATGTCATAATCCCTTCTGTCGAAATAAGACGCCGTTTCTTCGATGGATAGGATTCTAGAAATTCTAAAAGTCCTACAAGTTGCCCGTGTATGACAATAAGCGATCAAGTACCAACGCTTCTCCTTGAAAATCAGCTTGAGTGGATTGATCAATCGCTTGCTGATCTCTCCTTGGTTGTTTTTATAGGTCATAGACAGGGTCTGGTTCTTCTGAAGACCTTTTTTTATGCCTTCGAAAATGGCATGTTCCTTGTTGTTGTCAAATCCCGAAAAATCCACTTCTATATAATCCATCTCATCACCCTGAAGCAGTAATTTCAATTTGTGTATAGCGCTATCTCTTTCGTCATATTGGGTTGCTTGAAGCACCTGTAGCCCCAATAGAATGCTGTTCTTTTCCTCTTCGGATATGACCGCCTTGTTGAGCACATAGTGATCCATAATACGGATACCACCCCCCATGCCTCTATCCGTATAAATAGGAATACCACTCATGGAAAGGGTTTCAATGTCCCTGTAGATGGTTCTAGTGGATACTTCAAATTCCTCCGCCAACTCTTTGGCAGTGACATTTCCCTTATTCAATAAAATGGTGACGATGCTGAATAATCTACTAATCTTCATAGTGCCCCTATAATCCTATTAATTTACTTTTTGTATTTCAAAAAAATTATAGCAAAAAACCTCCTTATTGGACAAGGAGGCAGCTTTATCAACGATTTGTCTACCTAGAATCTCATCGGATTGTAGATTTCTGGCAAGGGTTCTTCCGAAAGAAACTCAAAGGATTCATCCCTGAGAATCGGCAAGAACATCTCATAAGGCATTTCAGCAAATTCACAGCCATAACTACTTGCTCCAAAACCTTTTCCAGTCTTGCTTCCAAGATTCAAACCACGGGCAAACTTGGTGTAGTTGGAGCAATCATGAACGGCTAAATCCCATTTTTCCTCATCCGCGATTCTCATAAATTCAAGGGTAAGGGCTCTGCTCCAAATCGGAGAGATATAACCTTGTCTTGAAATATAAAGGTTTTCACCAAAATAATTATAAATATTATTTTCATTCAAGTGCAACTCTGCACAATTAATAAAATCCAATCCAGTTTCTAAAATCGCTTCCTTCTTCGCAAAGAAATCTTCGAAGAGCTCCGGTGTCATCGGTGTTTCGATACCAACGTTTTTGATGTACTTCTTGGCAATGCCTATATTTCTAATAACTTCATCATCACAATCCGCCGCGCCAAGATTGAAACGAATTTCATCCAGTCCCGCTTCACCTAGTGCTTTTAAGTTTTCTTCTGTCGCCAAAGTTCCGTTAGTATATAAATGCTGGTGGATTCCCGCATCGCTAAACTTTTTGACAACACCATAGTATTTTTCAATTTCCATAAAAGGTTCCAGATAGACGTAAGCCACACCTGTCGGCTTTTCGTGGATAGAAAGTAGCAAATCGATGTCTTTCTCATAGAACTTGGTGCCACCAATCTCCCACATATTTTCACCGATTGGTGGAATATCATCGAGTTGTCCATAGTTATAACAGAATTTACACTCCAAATTGCATTTGTTGGTCTTACGGATAGCGCTTAATCCTGTACCGAGTAAGCAAGAACGACAACCTTGAGCAAACTTTTCTTCATTGCCAACAAAATAAGTTCTCTGTTTTAAATGCTTTAAATTTTTGATTTCAGCCATAAGCGCTTCATTCCTATGGTCAACTGCGGCTTCAATTTGTGCGAAGGTCGCATAGACAATCTCTTCTTGTTCAACGGTCAACGCTTCGTCTTCCGGCAACTGAGAAAAGAACTCGAACCACATCAGCGCATCTTTTTTTGAAATCTTCATATCATACTTCTCCTCTAATGAATCATTAGGCCCAATTCGACCCTAGTTACGTTATTTTCTTTATAAGCATACTGTGTCACAGGTTATAAATCAACTGTTTTTCTCAATAGATACCCTAGATCCGGGCTTGTCTTCTTCCACTCATTAGTGGTAAAAACAACTTTATATGCTACATCACCCGTTTTGGCTAAAATTTGTCTGACCAAAACCTCAATATCTTCCATACTTTCTGCATGGAGCATCCCGTATAAGGTATAAGGCCACTCGGGATAAGTCGCTCGCTCATAGACATGACTTATATGCTGAAACTGAACCAGATAGTCTGCAACATCACTGATGTGATCCTTTTCAATAGCCCACATCGTCAATGCGTTAAACTTGAATTTTGTCTTATGATGATGCAAAATAGGCGCAA
>JAFGTX010000291.1 GCA_016938815.1 Clostridia bacterium
TCAACAATCAAAAAAAATCCAAACAGCTTGGCTGTAGAAAAAGAAAACCCATGGCAATAAAACAAAGAATTGGGTTTTGGCTTTCAGCCAAAACCCAATTCTTGTTGCTTGTAGTCTGCCTTGTGTTTTCTTATCTCCTGTTTGAATTGAGCGATCCACTCTTCATGAGATGTATTTTTGTATCTTGAATACTGAAAATTTGAAATATTCACAACACTTCTTCGGGACAAAAGATCTTTTATCAAATTACCAACAGCACAACCCAAGCTGAGTGGAACTGCATTGCCTATCTGCTTGTATTGTTGAATTAATGGGCCGGCAAGCGCCCAACCATCAGGAAATTCTTGTATCCGCTTGTATTCTTCAATAGAAAGCGGCCTGTCTTCTTCGGGATGAGCAAGATCTGTAGCTGGCATCGCGGGATGGGTAACAAGTGTAGGTGCTGGCTTGTTCCAAGCAAGCCTTCTTAAGAAACCAGTTTTTCCGCCGCCAGCATAAAATGATTTCCCCATCGCTTCTTTTTGCAAATTCTCAGGCAAATCTTTCCAGTTTTGACCGGGGTTTAGTATTCTATAATATTTAAGGCGCTTCTCAGGAAAGGTCAGATGGTGATGTTTTTCAATTTTTTGAATGCATGGTTTAAGCGTTCTCCATTTCGGCAATCCATGTTCACCATTTTCTGAATGTGTTGGAACTAAAAAAGGAGGTTTTTTCCCATCTCTAGAGCAAATAATTATTACTCTCTCTCTTACTTGAGGCGTCCCAAAATTTGCTGAGTTGTACAAGTTAAAGGAATATCCATATCCAGATTTTTCCAGTCTCTTAATGATAAAATTTAATGCACCGCCCTTTAATTCATCTTCTGACAAATCTGGAAAGCCCTCTCCCCTAAGCTCATGCGGCCTGTGCTCCATAGGGCAAGAAAGTAATCCTCTAACATTTTCAATAACCAAATACTTAGGACGAAGCTCTAAAGCCAAATCAATATATTTGAGAAATACATTACCTCTATCGTCATTAAAGCCTTGTCGCTTTCCCGCAGTACTAAATGCTTGGCATGGTGGGCCACCGACAATCAAATCAATGTCATCTTTCTTGCTAAGCCCAGCTGCTTTTAATATATCTTTTGCGCTGTATTCGTTTATATCGCCAAGCAAAGCTGTATTGGGCCGATTTAATGCGATGGTATGTCTGCAATATTTATCAACCTCACATGCAAGTCTCACATGGAACCCAGCCTTTTCAATGCCAAGGTCTAGACCCATTGCCCCCGAAAAAAAGCTCAACGCTATTGGTTTATTCGAGTTGGCACCAGAAACGTCGTAGGCAGGATGATCCTCGGCTACCTTGTGAGCTGTCCTAAGGCCATATCTGTTAATACTGTCTTGTACTATGAGCCAAGTATTCCCAATCTTCCTTGATTTGAGGTCACCTTGACGGCATAAGGTTCTAACCCTTTGCTCGCTAATATCCAGTTGTAAAGCAGCTTCCTTAATGCTAATTTCGGTACTCATGAACAGTTTCCCTCTCGAAATATGTGGTGAGTACCTAATGTAACCGTATAAATACCCATGTCAAGGCCTAACAAAAAAAGCGTGGTCAGGTCTTGTGTTCTGCGACAATTATCCTGTCCGGTCTCGCGTCAATTATGATGGCCGCAAAAGGCCGGGAATTTCGAGGGTGTTCAGGATTCTGTGTCAGCGTCTCAGGGCATGTCGTGTCGTAAGGAAAAAACGGGGTCAGGTCTTGAAAAGCAACATCTACATGGTTACTCAACTTTCGCACCACCCAAGGTGCTGTTAACAGATCAAAATTACAACGTTCTTTTGCAATGTACAGGCCGGAAGCAGCAACGATGGCCGCAAAAGGCCGGGAATTTCGAGAATATTCAGAATTCTGTGTCAGCGTCTCAGGGCATGTCGTATCGTGCGTCTCGGGGCTTCGACAATCCTTTGAAAGTAGACGACAAGAA
>JAFGTX010000292.1 GCA_016938815.1 Clostridia bacterium
AATCGAAACATTCGATAATTCCTATATTTAACTCTCAGGACTGCAAAACCACCCATTCTTTGTTTATTTTTTATCACGAAACGCAAGTGTCAAAAAACAGACGCATGTCAATATTTCGACATATGTCTGTTTGTTACTTCTCTGTAAAGCCGTAATAATCTAACTTGTAGTACAACGTACTTCTTTTTATATTAAGCAATTGAGCCGTTTTCGCCTTGTTGTTCCCAGTCGCCTTTAGTGCCTTTTCAATCATGGAGCGCTCAAGTTCTTCCACTGCCTCACTCAAATCGTTCCCTTCATAGCGTTTGATATTTGATTCTTCCGCCGCCTGGAGAATATATTCAGGAATGTTGCTTTTCGTCACAATATTGTTGTTGGAGAGGACGACCATATGCTCGACCGTATTCTTCAATTCACGAACATTTCCTTTCCAGCTGTATGCCTTCAGAATATCGATGACGCCATCTTCAAATTTAGGCATAGGCTTGCCGTTTTGTTCACTGATTTCATGAAAAAAGGTATGGATAAACAAATCCACATCCCCTGCACGTTCCCGAATCGGCGGCAATCTGAGGCCCACAACATTCAATCGATAATAAAGGTCTTCCCGGAAAGTTTCGATATTGACCATCTGCTTTAAATCTTTATTGGTCGCCGAAATAATTCGAACGTTTACCGTATAGGTTTTCTCACCACCTACACGTCGAATTTCCTTTTCTTGAAGAACCCTCAAAAGTTTCGCCTGCATGTGCATCGGAAGATCCGCAATCTCGTCTAAAAATACGGTCCCGTTGTTGGCCAGTTCAAAGATACCCAGTTTACCCTTTTTATTGGCACCTGTGAAGGCACCTGCCTCGTAGCCGAAAAATTCACTTTCAAAAAGCTCATCAGGAATCGCACTACAGTTGACTGGCACAAAAAGACCCTTCCGCCCGCTGTGAACGTGAATTGCTCTTGCAAAGACTTCCTTACCCGTACCACTTTCTCCAGTAATCAATATACTGGCTTCAGTTCGCGCAACTTGCTTTGCCACCTCAATACTCTTGACTAAGCTGGGACTTTTTCCAACAATTTTTCCAAAGCCGTCGCTGGAAATCCGCTGCACTTCGCTCTCCAAGAACTTAAGGGTGTCGGTTGCCTTTTGCAGTCTTTGGGACAGTGTACGCACTTCTGTGATATCTCGATCCGACGAAACAACGCCGATAAACTCACCCTCCACATAAAGCGGACTGGCACTGATGGCGATATGGGTGCCTTTTCTCGGTTCATGATAGACGTTGTCGACACGTTTTTGCGTTCTGAGCACCTTCAAAAGGATGGCTTCTGGGAAATAATCCGCCAGCGGCTTGCCGATGATATCATCCGCGGATACACCATATAGGGTTTCTGCATTTTTACTCCAAAGCACGACATCACCCTGGTGATCAATACCACATACCGCTTCGTGCAAGCTGTTGATGATATTGGTCAATTGGATGTTGAACTCTTCCATTTTCATATAAAAATTGTCGCGAATTTGACTACTTCGAATCACGCCAACGATTTTATCGTCTTCAACCACCGGCAGCCGTCCGATTTTCTTTTTGAGCATGATGTCACGACAACGCGCAAGAGGCGTCATGTCACTAATCGAAATGATATCATCTCTCAAAAATTCCTTTACCGGCAGGCTGATATTTCCACCCCGACCCTTTATATCCGCAACGTCTTTCAACGTGATCACACCCGTTAATTGTTCTTCTTCGGTAACGATAAACACTTCTGTCAGGTTTTCTTCCAACATCCTTTCGATGGCCTGCGCCAACGTACAGTGACTTTTCACTTTAATGAAGCTTTTTGACAGAACGTCTCCCGCTACCGTCTTCTTGGGGGATAAAATCATTTTTTCACCTCACATTTAGAACTTCTCTAAAACTTCCTTTATGGTCATTTCAAAACGATCTTCGCTATTTCGGTATTTCAATTCCACAATACCTTCTTCAACGCGCTTGCCCGCTGTAATTCGAATCGGTATGCCCAGCAAATCCGAGTCCTTGAATTTAGCACCTGCGCTGTTTTTTCTGTCATCGACCAAAACCCGCTTGCCTTTACCTTCTAATTCAAAAGCCAATTGGTCAGCCAAAATACACTGCTCTTCCTTTTTTGCATTTGGAACGACGATATGCACATCATATGGTGACAAGCCTTGCTTAAAGACAAAACCACCTTCGTCGTAATGATGGTCCAGATAGGCTATCAAAAGACGGTACAAGTCTATTTCGCCAAGAGCCACAAAAGGTCGTTCTTCCTTCATCTGATCGTTGACGAACTTGATATCCATCTGTTCACTTAATGCATTCTTATAATTTCTGACTCTAGTGACGGTATAACCCATCTCCGCCACAAGCGGTTCTCCGCATACCGGGCATAGATCCCCTTCCAGAACAGTGGAAAAATCATCAAGGTGCTTTGTCTGAAAATCTCTGCCATAGACCACATTCTTCAAGTGATAATCACGTTTATTGGCACCGGTCACCATTGCTCGTCCCTGAGCAACCTCTTCATCCACCAAAAGCATCACATCGGTCAGTCCAATCGGACCCGCAAAACCAACAACCGTACCTGCCGCTTCAACCACCGCTTCGTCCGAAACCATTTGAAGCGCACTTTCATCGACATCTAAATATCTAGCAACTTTGGAAAGGTTTAGTTCGCGATCACCTCTTAAAACTACTGCTATTGTCAACATCTTACTTTTCATCTGGCATTCCAAGAGCAATGTCTTCATCAAATCAGAAACCCTAATGGATAGAAAAACCTCTAAATCTGCAATCGTTTTGACAGCCGGTGTCAAAATCTCCTCGTATGCAGGCACGTCCTCTATGGACGTTTCTGCAATGCGCCACTCCGCACCTTTTTCATCACTACAATAACTGCAGCTCTTGCAATTGTAGAACATCATGTCACCATAAGTAGTTGGCAACCATGTGCCAAGCGCCACCTGCGGACCCATAGGATCAAAGAGCCGCGTCATTTTATAAGGTACGCCCAATGCGTCGTGCAAACTAACCAGTTGATTCCAGAAGGATTTCAGAGCTTCTGAAAGTACCTGCTCATCCTCTGACAGCACTTGCATCCCCTTGATAGGTGTCACACGGCTTTTTAGAAGGCCATGTTTCACACTATGTTTTTCTCTTCTTAGTGTGGTATCCGTCTGAAAACGAACAGGCAAATCTTTGTAGGATACAATGTCGCTTCTAATTTGCATCAACACTTCTTTTTCATCATAAGACAAGGTATGCAATTTCTGATACGACAGATGTTCGAACATCTGGTCCACTTTTGTCTTAATCACTTGATATAGGCCTTCTCCATAAGGCATTAGCGTATAATCGCCAGCGCCATTTTTCTTCATCATGCCCGACCTGAACATAAGATGTTGACTTTCCATTTTACCCTCAAATGGTGATTCTTTTAAAGTTCTAATATGTATTTTCGATTGTTTCATAGGCCCCTCATTTCTTTTCTATATGTTTTTTTTATAAAACAAAGGCATCTATTCCCTTTCCTTATATTCTAATATAGAAACACTAGAAGTGTCAATATTTTGACACCTGTGTGTTAATGATTTCTTAATACCCACAGACCCAGTTTTCATGTAAAATAGTAGTAATAAGTTATATGTCCTCAATTATTCGGGAGGTTTCCATGAAAGTTAAATGTAAAGTATGTGGGCATTGGTTTGAAGACAGCGATGTATACTGCGATTACTGTGCCTCAAAGTACGGTTCGGTGAAAAGCCAATACGACGACGCACAGCTCTTTAAAAATACCGCGGTTGAAAAAGGCAATGAAAAACGCAGCACAGCAAAAAAAGAAGTTCTCAAGCCATTCCAAAATGATAAAAAAGAACAAGACTACGACAACGATTACGACGATGCCACGCCAAAGCGCAATAAAACCACGCTTAAAAGAGCGTCGAAAAAGCCCGCTAAGGGTCTCTTTCGATCCATCATCTTCTTCATTGTCTTCATCAACATCATTAGTGGCATAATCAGAGACAGCGACTTGGGCAATTTTTTCAATGATGTAAAAGAGGAATTTGAAAACGAAGCCGTGTACGAAGAAGAAGCCGTACCGATTTCCGAGATGTTCGAAGAAAACGGATCATGGGATTTTAACGGTTCAGTGTCACCTGTCATTGATATTCCGACCGGTATCTTTGAGGGCACACTTTTTTCAACGACAGCACTAGACTTCGATAACAAGATTCTACGTTTCAATGCCACTGGAAACGACAACAACGGCGTATACGAATGGCCAATTTACGCAACCGTTAGTGAAATCAGTGATGACGACACCTTCTACTTCGATGTTTGGGATCAGTCTTCCTTAAAAATGCTGGGCACTTATGAAATCGCTTTTAACGACTTCATCAATGACGAAAGCACTTTTAATGGCGAGCCACTGCAAACCTTTTATGACGACGACAGCACAGTGGATTTAACCGGTCAGGTTAACGATGTATTTTTATCCGGTCGCTTGGCTTTGCCTTACACCATAGAAAACGATTTGGCTTATTTTGAATTTGACCTAGCGAAAATCAACGACGATCCACTGCCACTGGTTTCACAAACGTATATCGAAAATGAATATTATGAATCCTTTGCTTCTGACGATGGTGAGATTTTGCTTGAAATCTACACATACGATGAACCACAAGGCTATCCACACATTTCCATGTACTACGATGGCGTCTTTGTCCTTTCAGACGGCGATGCCTATTATCCGCCGATGCCCTTTTATCTGAATGACGATCAGCTCTTTGCCACATTCGATCACATGGATACCGAGGCTTTGACCGTTAGAGAATCGGATTTCGAAGACTGCATGTATTACGACGACGTGGATACCCAGCTCTACATGTATCATCCTACCAAAGAATCCAATGTACTCTATACACTCGACTTAGAAGCGGCCGTCTTCACAGTAGATGACACACTTCAGCTTAAAGGCAGCTATCGTATCTACGAAACACCTGACGAACCAAGCATTTCAAAAGATTTTGTTTTAAAAGCAATCGAATAGAAATAAAAAAGATGGTTTCACGTCACCACGTGCCAACCATCTTTTTTTAATAGGAAATAACCACTCTAATAGATGCTACCAAGAAGTGCGGCACCAATAATACCCGCATCATTCCCGAGCTGCGCCCTTTTAATTCGCGTCTGTTTATCACCAAAGCGCCCAAAGACTTGGGTGTCCACCTTCTCCTGCAAGGCGGCCATCAACCAGTCACCTTGATGTGAAATGCCACCGCCAATGGTAATGACTTCCGGTTGAAAAGCATTGACGATATTAGCAAGGCCCACCGCCAAATAACCAATGTACTCTTCAACCACAGCCGCCGCAACTAGATCACCCTGTTCTCTAGCATCAAACACCGTCTTTCCAGTGACGCATTCCAGATCGCCTTCCACAAGGTCCCACAAAAGGGTTGTCTCATCGTGAAGCATAGCATCTTTTGTCGATTGAATGAGCCCTGTAGCCGACGCATAAGTTTCAAGACACCCTCTTCGACCACAAGTACACCTGCGACCGTGAACCTTGATAACCATATGTCCAAGTTCGCCACCGGAATAATTAAAGCCCCCCACCATTTTTCCGTCGATGATAATGCCCGATCCGACCCCTGTACCCAGTGTTATGGCTACAAGGCTACTGGCCGACGCACCCCCACCTGCCGCATATTCTCCAAGCGCCGCCGCATTGGCATCATTGGCGCAGTAGACAGGACGCCATAAAAGGCCTTCCATTTTTTCCACTAAATTCTCATGATAAATATCCAGGTTATTGGAGAAAACAATCTCACCGGTACGCTCATTGATCATGCCCGGACAGCCGATACCAACGGATTTTATTTCTTCAAGACCGATACCCATCTCCTTCACCAACTGTCTGCAGAGCTGGGCCATGTCTTCACAAAGCCCATCAAACCCTTGGTCCATAGAGGTTTTTATCGACAGCTTATAGCATAGTTGATGTGCATCATCCACAATGCCAGCCGCTATATTGGTGCCACCTAAGTCAATTCCTATATAATACATGATTTTCATCCTTTACCTGTTCTTTAACTCATTTTATACCAAAAAAGGACGCTTTGAAAACCCAAAGCGCCCTAAATAAAAAACTATCTTACATATTTGAAAAGTCTCGATACCGAGAATAATAAAAGCGATAATAATGGAATCATGACAAAGCCTGCAAGAATACGTCCTGGTAGGAAAATCAAAAATCCCTTTTGATAAAGCATGCTCAACCACAA
>JAFGTX010000293.1 GCA_016938815.1 Clostridia bacterium
AGAGAGATTACACTGGGTGCTTTAGAAGGCGCTTTTGACGATAGTCATAACTATAAGCTTTCGTGGAGCGTGCCGGAGGAGACAAATGGTGTGATAGGTGCTTCGCCTTCAGTAACTGAATTTGATGTGCTTTATGGTGCGACTAAAAACAGTTATCAATCCACGCCGCTATTGACATTAACTAAGCCTGTGGTTGGAGATTTCATCTATCCTGTAGAGCAAAGCTGGTCTGAAGTGACTGAGGATGGTGCTGGTAGTCTTTATTATCACAAGTTCTATAAAGTTAGGGCAACGATTGACAATGTGACTTATGAATCCAATTCGGTTTATTCGATGGAAGATATCGTTCTCCATGCATGGCGATTTGATGATGATTTCACGTTTCTGTGGGATCAAATCGACCTTGCAGATCGGATTTCCTTGTATTATTCGGATGACCAGTATGAGTATGCTTTAGATGAAGAGCCGTCTGAAGAAGCTTACACAGAGTATGAGTCGGGTGCTTTGAGCGGTGGTGCTTTAAAATATACGGTACAAGATGTGGATGGCGTGAACGTGGATTACAATAAGCGTTACTTTAAAATTGTTGCAGTTTTTGATGGCTATGAAATCATGTCGAATGCCATTTATATTGATGTATTGCAGGCTTTGCCGAAAATCGAAGGCAGTTATCAAGATGATGGTTCTTATGATGTGAGTTGGAATGTCGTAGAGTGGGCTGATGATGGTTACCAATTCTACTATGAAGAAGCGCCGGAAGACGAAACGACTGGCACGACAGAATACTTCAAGATTGAAGATGCTGTGCTTGATATGACGGCTATAGACTATAGTTTCAGCGATATTGCCACTAAATCTTATTTTGAGAAATATGTGAGACTTGGAGCGGTGAATGGCTATTTGACAGCCTTTTCAAATAAGGTGTTGTTGAAGGAAGAGTCGATATCCGGTAGTGCAGAGGGCTTGTTTGGTGATGAAAATGTACAGTTGAAGCTGGGTAATCAGGCGGAAGTTGTATATAAATTCAAAGTGCTTAAAGACATGAAAGATCCTTATATCAAGATGGAATTGAATGGTTCGCCGTATTTGAAATATGACAAATTTAAAGTGAAACTTCAAAAAATAAGCGGTGGACAAACAGAGGATGTATCGGTTCAAGCGGTTACAGAAGTCGATGACACCAACGGCATTACGGTTCTTTATATTCATCCATTGGGAGATAGTGCAGATTTTGCGGCAGATAGTAGTACGGAATATACCTTGGTGGTGGATACGATTGTAGTGGTCAACGACAAAAATGCCACAGCGGTATATTCGGCTTTAAATGCATTAGAAGGCGCGCCTAAAAATTGGGCATTGCCGTATTATATAGAAGAGGTGATGGTGGGTTCGGTGAAACTTGATGTGGATATGTTCGTCAAGTGTGAGGCACATTGGAATACGGACGATAGCAAGTCTACGGGAGACAGTCGTCAAAGTTCAATCGAACTTTTCCAAGTGGACATCAATCTTAAGAATAAGGCTCAATTACCAGGTAGTTTGTAAAACTTGATATTCAAAGGGGTGTGAAAGAAAAAATTTCACACCTCTTTTTGTATATAGGGGTATGAATGACCGTGAGAGGTTAAGCTTGTAAACAACAAGAGAACGCGTGTTTTTTATTAGAATTATGCTATAATAAGAGTGGTACCTGCAATTAGTACAAGGTATTAATAAATTGTGAATTTTACTTAAATGTATTGCATTTTAAGAGACTATCTATTATACTTTGTATTAGTAGCAGGTACTAAAAATAAGTACTAAGGCTGGTGATTCGATGAAGAAGGTTAAGAAAAAAGAGCGATTGGAACTGTTACAGAAGATTGTCGATGAAGATCCATTCTTAACAGATGAAGAATTAAGTGAGCGTTTTGGCGTGAGTATTCAAACGATCCGTTTGGATCGATTGAAGTTGAATATTCCGGAATTACGGGAACGTGTCAAGCATGTTGCTACTGAAAATTACGGTAAAGTCAGAAGTATCGGCGCCAGCGAAATTGTTGGTGAACTGATTGATTTGGAGCTAAATAAAAGCGGAATCTCATTATTGCAAACCGATAAGACAATGGCCTTTCAAAAAACCAAGATGGTGATGGGACATTATATCTTTGCGATGGCGGAGTCTCTTGCAATGGCGGTAATTGATGCCAACGTTGCAATTACGGGTGTGGCGAATATCAAATATCGCGTGCCGGTAATGGAGGGACAAAAGCTGGTTGCTAAGGCAGAAGTTGTGCGTATCAGAGGCAGCGAATACTTTGTGCACGTAAAGATTAATGTGAATAACGATCAGGTTTTTAGAGGTAAGTTCATTCTTGTAGCCATTGACTTAAAGGAGGATTAATTGATGAAAATAGCAATTGATGCAATGGGTGGCGATCATGCTCCTGCAGAAATCGTAAAAGGTACGGTTGAAGCCCTGAGTGAAGTGGCGGCGACTTTGGTGCTGATCGGTGATGAAGAAAAAATAAAGGCGGAATTATCTAAGTATACTTATGAGTCGTCAAGGATTGAGATTCACCACACGACAGAGGTCGTGGAAAACTGCGACAAGCCTGTTAGTGCGATTCGTACGAAGCCAGATTCATCTATGGTGGTAGGTCTGAAGGAAGTACGCCATGGGAATTACGACGGTTTCATCTCAGCAGGTAACACGGGTGCCTTGCTTGCAGGCGGTGCTATGAAAGTCGGACGGATTAAGGGTATCGAAAGACCGGCTCTTGGAACGGCGTTGCCGACTATGAGCGGATTTACCGTGCTGCTGGATTCCGGTGCCAATGCTGAATGTAAGGCGAGAAACTTGAGAGAGTTCGCTATTATGGGTAGTTTATACAGCCAACTTATATTGGGTGTTGATCATCCAGAGGTAAGACTGGTTAACGTCGGCGAAGAGGAAACAAAAGGTACGCCGGTTATACAGGAAGCTTATCAAATTTTAAAAGAAGAGAAGTCCCTGAACTTCGGTGGCAATATTGAAGGTAGAGATATCTTTGCCGGTACAACAGATGTTATCATCTGTGACGGATTTACAGGGAATGTGATATTGAAGTTATTAGAAGGTATGGCAAAAGGATTTGGTGATCTTTTAAAGGACATTTTTACGGCAAGCCCAAAGAATATGCTTGCGGCTGCACTTGTTAAAAAGGACCTAGATGGGTTCAAGAAGAAAATGGACTACAAGGAATACGGCGGAGCACCCCTGTTAGGTGTGAATGGTAACGTCGTAAAAGCCCATGGCAGTTCAGATGCAAGAGCGATAAAGAATGCCATCAGATACGCGGCAAAATTTGCAGAAGCGGATTTGGTACAAAAGATCTCCGATGCTATTAAAGAGTAGGAGTGAGTTATGAAGAGTCTTCGAAGTGTAGGAATCATTGGTACAGGGAGTTATGTTCCAGAAAGAAAAGTCACTAATTTTGATATGGAAAAGATAGTGGATACTTCTGATGAATGGATTAGAACGAGAACTGGCATTGGTGCGAGACATTTTGCGGCAGACGATGAAACAACGTCTGATATGGCAGCAAAAGCGGCGCTTAAAGCAATGGAAGCGGCAAATGTAACGGCGGATGAAATCGACTTGATTATCGTGGGTACATTAACACCAGATATGCTACTTCCGTCTACTGCTTGCCTTGTGCAAGACAAGATCGGTGCTAACGGTTCAGCAGCTTTCGATTTGGAAACAGCTTGTTCTGGTTTCATATATGCAATGGAAGTTGGTAGAAACTTTGTTGCAACAGGCATGTATAATAAAGTCCTAGTGATCGGTGCAGAAAAATTATCGAGTTTCCTAGATTTTGAAGATCGAGCGACTTGTGTGCTCTTCGGAGATGGCGCAGGTGCAGCGGTTCTGGGACCTGTCGAAGACGGTAAAGGGATTCTTTCATCAGAACTTGGAGCAGATGGTTCCAAGGGGATGGTTCTTAAAATAGATGCTGGTGGCTGTAAAATGCCAGCAAGTGAGCAAACACTTAAAGACAGACTGCACTACATTACGATGGATGGTAGTGAAGTATTCAAATTTGCGGTTCGAATCATGGGTTCTGCATCACTTAATGTAGTTGAAAAAGCTGGATTAACACTGGATGACATCAACTTCCTAGTGCCACATCAAGCGAACATGCGTATTATTTCTGCTGCTGCTAAGAAATTGAATTTGCCACTGGAAAAAGTGCAAATCAACCTTACAGAGTATGGTAATATGTCAGCGGCATCTGTGCCGGTTGCGCTGGATCAAGCGATTAGAGAAGGTAAAATCAAAGAGGGCGACAAGACAGTATTGGTTGGATTTGGCGGCGGTCTTACATGGGGCGCTTGCGTAATCCAGTGGTAATGGAGGCAATTATGACTAAAATAGCAATCGTATTTCCTGGACAAGGTGCACAGCACGTAGGTATGGGTCAGGATTTTTCGGAACAATATACAGAAGCAAAAGCGGTATTTGAGGCAGCAAGTGAGGCGATGGGCTACAGCATGGAAGATCTTTGTTTTAACTCATCTGCAGAAGAATTAAAGAAGACGGAAAATACACAGCCGTCGATTTTGACAGCAAGTTATGCCATGTACAAAGTGCTTGAAGCGAAGGGTGTTAAAGCAGAAGCTTTTGCGGGACTGAGTTTAGGTGAGTACACAGCACATGTTGCTGCAGGTACCATGCCTTTTGAAGCGGCGGTTAAAGTCGTTAGAAAGCGTGGACAGTATATGCAGGAAGAAGTGCCAATGGGTGTTGGTACCATGGCGGCGATTCTTGGCCTCAGCAGAGAAGCGGTAGAAGATGCCTGTGAAAAAGCCAGTACAGTAGGCGTGGTGGAACCGGCAAACTATAACTGTCCAAAACAGTTGGTAATTGCTGGCGAAGTGAACGCGGTAGAACAAGCGGTAGAAAATTGTAAAGAAGCAGGTGCCAAGAAAGCGGTCTTGTTACCGGTATCAGCACCATTCCATACATCCATGCTAATCGGTGCAGGTGAAAAATTATCGAAAGAACTGGAGAATGTCACTTATGGTGCCTTCGACAAACCGGTTGTTTCAAATGTGACAGCGTTATATTATCCTGATAGCGCATCAATCAACGAATTGCTCGTAAGACAGGTCAGCAGTCCTGTTAAATGGGAAGATTCGGTACAACAGTTGATCGACGATGGATTTGATACATTTATAGAAGTGGGTCCTGGTGATGCCCTTACTAAATTCGGCAAGAGAATTTCCAAGGATTTAAATCTTTTCACTGTAAACTCAGTGGAGAGCATGGAGAAAACACTTGAAGCGTTAGGTTTATAAGGGAGGTTGCTCATGGATTACAAGAATAAAACAGTCATTGTAACAGGTGGTTCAAGAGGTATTGGTAAGGCTGTTGCGTTAGCTTTTGGTGCTAAAGGCGCCAATGTTGTTGTGAATTATACAGCGAGCGAAACAAAAGCAGTAGAAACGGTTGAAGAAATCAAAGCCTTAGGCGGCGATGCGATTGCAGTAAAATGCAATGTTGCGGTTGCTGAAGACGTAGAAGGTCTTCTAGAAGCGACAAAAGAAGCTTTTGGCAATGTAGACTATTTAATCAACAACGCGGGCATCACGAGAGATGGTCTTCTCATTCGTATGAAAGAAGATGATTGGGATGCTGTGATTGACACGAATCTAAAAGGTGTTTACCTTTGCAGCAAAATCATCGGTAAAGCGATGCTCAAGCAAAAGTGTGGCAGTATCGTAAACATGACATCGGTGGTGGGTGTGATGGGTAATGCAGGTCAAGCCAATTATGCGGCTTCAAAAGCAGGCGTGATCGGTTTCACAAAATCGACAGCAAAGGAATTTGCTTCAAGAGGCATCACGGTCAACGCCGTTGCGCCAGGTTTCATTAATTCTGACATGACAAATGTGTTGGATGAAGAAGTGAAAGAAACTTATTCAAAAGCGATTCCCCTTCAGAAAATGGGTGAACCGGAAGACGTAGCCAATGCGGTTATGTTCCTTTGTTCGGATATGGCGAAATACATTACTGGACAGGTGATTCAGGTAGATGGCGGCATGTTGATGTAAATTCAACGAAAGTTCAAAATAAGTGTATAACCGCTTAGCGGTTAGAATATAAATTATAATTCATATTTTTAAAAGAAAAAGGAGAGAGTAACATGTTTGATAAAGTTAAAGAAATTATTTTAGAGCAATTAGGTTTAGACGAGGACACTGTAGTAACTCCAGAAACATCATTAATGAATGACCTTAAGGCAGATTCATTAGATGCAGTAGAAATCATTATGGCTTTCGAAGATGAATTCGATATCGAAATTCCAGATTCAGAAGCTGAAAACTTCAAGAACATTGGCGACATCGTTGCTTACATCGAATCAAAAACTGCTTAATCAGCAGTTTTTGGTTTTAAAGATTGCGAAACGATAGAGAGGGTGCAGATATGAAAAGAAGAGTAGTAGTAACAGGTATTGGTGTTGTATCACCGATTGGCATCGGTAAAGAGAATTATTGGAATGCCCTTAGAGCGGGCACTTGTGGTATTGATACTATTACAAGATTTGATGCAACCGAATTTACAACTCAAATTGCCGGAGAGGTAAAAGATTTTGAGCCGGCGGATTACATCAATAAAAAAGAAGCAAAGAGAATGGATCGTTTTACTCAATTTGCAGTTGCTGCAGCGGGTATGGCATTAGAGGATTCAAAAATTGACTTAGAAAAAATTACACCTGAGAGATTTGGTACAATCATCGGATCAGGTGTTGGTGGAATAGAGACTTTAGAAACACAACATTCAAAGTTGGAAGAAAAGGGACCAAGCAAGGTAAGTCCATTTTTGATTCCTATGATGATCTTAAATATGGCAACTGGCCATGTGTCTATGGCATACAACGCAAAAGGTCCAAACTCAAGTGTTTGTACAGCATGTGCGTCTAGTACGAATGCAATCGGTGATGCTTTTAAAGTGATTCAAAGAGGTGATGCGGACTTGATGTTTGCAGGTGGTGCGGAAGCATCAATTACACCGCTTGGTATGGCTGGTTTCTGTACGATGAAAGCCTTAAGTACGAGAAATGATGATCCTAAGACAGCAAGTCGTCCATTTGATGTGGATAGAGATGGTTTTGTCATGGGTGAAGGTTCTGGTGTCTTGATTCTTGAAGAATTAGAACATGCACTTGCTAGAAATGCAACTATTTACGGCGAAATCGCTGGCTTCGGTTCATCTGCGGATGCTTACCATATTACAAGTCCAGCGCCAAACGGAGAAGGTGCAACACGTTCTATGAGAATGGCGATCAACGATGCAGGCATTCAAGCTGAAGAGGTTCAATACATCAATGCTCATGGTACATCGACACCGTACAACGACAAATTCGAAACCATGGCAATCAAAACGTTGATGGGCGATGCAGCGAAAAATGTCATGGTATCTTCTACAAAGTCTATGACAGGTCACTTGTTAGGCAGTTCTGGTGCTGTTGAAGCGATTGCGGTTATGTTAGCGCTTAAAGAAGGTTTTGTTCACGGTACGATGGGTATGCATAACCAAGACCCTGAGTGTGACTTGAATGTGTTACCAAACAAAGGTGTAGAAGCGGATGTTAAGTATGCGCTTTCAAACTCACTAGGCTTTGGTGGACACAACGCGACATTATGTTTCAAAAAATTTGAGAAATAAAAGAGATTATTTACGCCGGTAAGTGAGCATCATTTACCGGCTATTCTTTTAATGAGGCTTGTAACAGTTGATATTTTGCCAATAAAAGTATAAAATATAATGAGGACTAATAAGGGAACGAGGGTTTTTTAAAGATATTATCGGATAATGACTTTAAAAAGCCCTTATTAACGAGGGAGGTTATTATGATAGAAAGTAGATGTAAACTGGAGGACACAATTGTTTACCGGTTTGAAAACTTGAAATTGGTTAAGGAAGCACTGACGCACAGTTCTTACGCCAATGAGAAAAAGAGCAATAAGATTCGAAATAATGAGCGATTGGAGTTTTTAGGTGACTCGGTGCTCAGTATCGTCATCAGTGATTATCTGTTCAGAAATTATCCAGATTTACCGGAAGGTGAATTGACGAAAATTCGTTCTAAAATTGTTTGCGAAGCGACGCTGAGCGACTGTGCCCGAAGAATCAAGCTGGGCAATTATATGATGTTTGGACGTGGAGAAGAATTAACAGGCGGTAGAGAGCGTACTTCCATATTGGCGGATGCTTGGGAAGCGCTGATTGCAGCCATTTATTTAGATGCAGGTCTTGAAACGGCACGAGAATTCATTATGGAGCAGATGTCTCAGATTATTGAAGATGCTATTCAAGGCAAGGTATTCATGGACTACAAGACTAGACTTCAGGAGGTCATCCAAGTGGAGAAGAGCAATCGTATCCGCTATGAGCTGACGGGTGAAGAAGGTCCGGATCATTGTAAGGTGTTCTATTCGTCGGTCTTGCTTAATGATGAGCGCATTGGTGAAGGTAAGGGACGCAGCAAGAAAGAGTCAGAGCAGGAAGCGGCAAAACAGGCTTTAAGGGAGTTAGAACGCCGTGGCTAAGGATTATTATGTCGTACCTATTTTTGTGCCCCATCAGGGCTGCCCTCATGATTGTGTTTTTTGCAATCAGAAGCGCATTTCGGGTGTCGACCGTCAGTTAAAAAGTGAAGAAATTCGATATGAAATCGATTCTATTCTTTCAACGCTGGATTATGACCATAATCCCAGGGTTGAAATCGCTTTTTTTGGTGGAAGCTTTACTGGAATTGACGTTCCGCTACAGGAGATGTATCTCGCAATAGGCTACGATTACGTTCAACGTGGCTTAGTGGATGCGTTGCGTTTGTCGACGCGACCGGATTATATCGATGATGAAATTTTGAAGCGGTTGAAGCGGTACGGTGTGGCGGTGGTTGAACTTGGCGTGCAATCCATGCATGACGATGTCTTGGTCGCATCCAACAGAGGACATTCAAGGATGGATGTTTTGCGCGCCTGCAACTTGATCAAATCCTATGGTTTTACTTTAGGCGTGCAGTTGATGCCAGGGTTACCAGACGATTCTGTTTCACGATTCAAGGAAACGGTGGACCAAGTTCTTGAAATAGCCCCCGACATCATACGCCTATACCCAACCTTGGTGATCAGGGATACGGCACTGGCTTTGGATTATGAAGCGGGTCTTTATCAGCCTATGTCTTTAGAAGATGCGGTTCAGGCTTGTGCTTACGGGTTAGAACGTTTTCTAGAGAGAGGCATTGATGTGATTCGCATTGGTCTTCAACCGACAGAAGCGGTCAGTGAGAGTGGTGATGTGCTTGCTGGACCCTTCCATCCGAGTTTTAGGCAGCTTGTAGAAGGCGAACTTTTTAGACGCCGTTTGATGCATGAGATTGAAGCGATGGAAGATATGGATTTGGCGAATTTAAAAGGCAAGAAGCTTAATATTCGGTGTCGAGAGAACCAGATATCCAGCGTGAGTGGACTCAACAAGAGAAATAAAGAAGCCCTGTTGAAAAAATACGGCTTTTCGAATATAAAAATAATCGGTGTCAAGGCTATGATGCCGTATACCATTGTGATAGAGGTGTTTTAATGTATTTAAAACGGTTGGAGATGAAAGGCTTTAAGTCTTTTGCGGATAGAACAGTCGTCGATTTTAAAAATGGTGTGACCTGTGTTGTTGGTCCCAATGGCAGTGGGAAAAGTAATATAACCGATGCGGTACGCTGGGTTCTTGGTGAACAGAAGATTAAGACCCTTCGTGGTGCCAAGATGGAAGACGTCATTTTTAATGGTACCAGAAGGCGAAAGGCACTTGGTTTTGCCGAGGTTTCTTTATGTTTCGATAACTCGGACCAGTTGTTTCCGCTAGATTATGAAGAAGTCACTGTATCGAGAAAACTGTTCAGATCCGGTGAAAGCGAATATCAAGTCAATGGTACGAGCTGTAAACTGAAGGAAATCCGTGAATTGTTCATGGACACGGGCATGGGTACAGATGGTTATTCAATTATCGGTCAGGGGCGTATCGAGCGTATCCTGAGCAATAATAAAGAAGAACGTCGCCTTATTTTCGAAGAGGCCTCTGGTATCGTAAAATACAAAACAAGAAAAAGGGAAGCGGAACGTAAGCTGGAAAATACCGATCAAAACTTGGCGCGTGTGGAAGATATCGTTAGAGAGTTAAGCGGTCGTGTGGAGCCCCTTCGTATTGAAAGTGAAAAGGCCAAGCAATACAAGGAACTTTCTGAGCAACTTAAGGATATAGAAATCAATCAGTTTATCAGTAATTATGAGCGAACAGAAGATCGTTTGAACAGTGAAATAGAGCGTAATAAGGTCATGCGTGGGATGATCGAGGGCCATGAAAATGCACTCAAGGACTTACGAGACGCCTATCAGCTTGAGACGGATAAGTTCGAAAGCAGCAATCTGAAGCTGGATCAACTCAAGGAAGAGTTCTTTGAGAAGATGAATGGCCTGAAGGCGCTTGAAGGTGAGAAGAACCTCATTGAAGAGAAGAAGAACAATTTGCTGGAGAACCAAAAGCGTTTAACGGCAAATATCGATGCTTTCAAGGTAGCGTTGGAAGAAAAGAATACCTTGCTTGCCAACTTGGAAGCGGATAAAGAAAATTTGCTGGCGCAACAAGGGAACTTGAATCAAAGCAAGGCAGATATTGAAAATGAATTTGCTTCTGTAAGAGGCGTTTTCGAAGATCGAGAAAAAGAAATCGAATCCAAGCGTTATCGAATTATTGATTTGCTCAATGTTATCGAGCGCTTGAAGGGTGATATTGAAAACGATAACCGTATGGTGGCTTCTTTCGAAGAACGCCGTAAAGAGCTGGATGATTTGCTGCTTGAGTCTATTGAAAGGATTCAAGAGATTAATCGTGCCTTCCACGTACAGGAAGATGCCTTGAATGAAATCAAGGAAAAGACGGCGCAGATGGAGACCGAAAAGGGTCAAATGGATTATGAAATCCGACAGTTGCGCGAAGAAATCGAATCTGTTGAAGCTGTTATCAAGACGACGGAAGCGGATATCACAAAAAAGACCAGTGAATTTGAAATTTTATCCTCTTTGGAAGAAGCCTATGATGGTTTTGACCGAAGCGTTAAAATGGCGTTGAAACGTTGTCAGGAAGACCCTAAGATGGGAAAAGGCATTATCGACGTCGTTGCGTCGCTTATCAGTGTAGAGGAACGTTTTGAAAAAGCGATTGAAATATCCTTGGGTAAAAAGCTTCAAAATATCGTCTGTGAGGATTCAGCGGATGCGAAACGTGTCATTGACTACCTGAAGCGTGAAAAGCTTGGACGTATTACATTTTTACCGCTTTCAAACGTTGCCGGCAGAGGCGATGATAAGCAGAATCTGGCGGCTATGGAACGTGCGCCGGGTTATTTGGGAAAAGCCAACGAACTCATTGAATTTGACCGTCGCTATGAGACGATATTCGATCATTTATTGGGTCGAATCGTTGTGGTGGACACCTTTGATAATGGGGTGAACCTGCTTAAAATCCCGCAGCTTAAGTATAAGATCGTGACGCTGGATGGGGAAATATTGGTGCCGGGTGGTGGTATTACCGGGGGGTCCTTTAAATCCAACATGTCCAACATCTTAAGCAGACGGCGTCAAATTGAAGATCTGGAATCTTCTTTGGTGGATTTAAAAAATCTTTACCACGATCAGATGAAATCCGTGGACCGTATGAAGACAGCTCTTGAAATGACAACGAAGGCTTATAACGAAGTCAGCAATGGTCTGGGCAACAACCGGATTAAAATAGCGGAAACATCAGGCCAGTTGACGGCGATTGAAGCGGAACGCACCCGTTTGCTGACAGAGAAGGATAAAATTGGTGCAGAGCAGCAGACCATTAGCAAGCAAATGGATTTGGCCAATGAGCGCATCGAGAAGAAGCTTTCTGACATTGAGGCTTCAGAGAAAGAACATAGTGCTTTGACGGCGACACTTTCGCAAGAAAATGATTCCATGAAGCACATGACGGACGAAATCGAGCTTTTTAAAGAAAAGATTACAGGTATTCAAATAGAAATGGCTGCGCTGGAAGAGAAGTTGAATCACGCGACCAGCAATATGTCGAGGATTGTTGAGGAAAAGGCGGGCATTCTTGAGAAAGAACGTCTGGACGTCGCTGAACTCAGTGCGGCAGAGGGACAGGCGCGTACTTTCGATGAAACGATGAAGCATCTGGTGGAGCGCATCGCTGAAGAGAGCCTATTTAAGGTGGCCTATGATGAGAAGCGTTTGGCGATTGAGGCCGAAAAGGAGCAATCTGCCAAGGCATTACATGATAAGCAGATTCAGATTCAAGGTCATTCCAAGGATGTGTTGACGGTTAAAGATACCCTTCATAAGGGTGAAGTGACTGTAGCCAAGTATGAAGTGGAAAAAGAGAGCATCATCAGAGAAATCTGGGAGAAATATGAACTTTCCATCATAGAAGCGCTAAAGCTGAAATCCGACCAACATAAGGATGATATCAAGGAAATTCGCAATATCAAAAAAATGCTTAAGGATATTGGGGATGTGAATTTAGGCGCGATTGCCGAATACGAAGAAGTCAAAACGCGTTACGATTTCCTTTCGGCGCA
This sequence comes from Clostridia bacterium, assembly GCA_016938815.1. Classification (GTDB taxonomy): domain Bacteria; phylum Bacillota; class Clostridia; order Peptostreptococcales; family Acidaminobacteraceae; genus JAFGTX01. Next base: position 12,648 of record JAFGTX010000293.1, read on the forward strand.
ACGCGAAGATTTGCAACAGGCACAACGCAGTTTGAAAAAAGTCATTCGCGAATTGGAAAATGTGATGAAACAGCAGTTTGTCGAAAATTTCGAGGTGGTTCGAGGACATTTCATGGAGATTTTCTCTAGCCTCTTTACCGGTGGTAAAGCCGATCTTATTTTGGATGATTTAGATAATGTTCTTGAAAGTGATGTTCAGATTTTGGCACAGCCACCAGGGAAGAAATTGCAGGATTTATCCTTGATGTCCGGTGGTGAAAAAGCCTTAACGGCGATTGCACTCTTGTTTGCCATTTTAAAGACAAAACCAGCGCCGTTCTGTATTCTAGATGAGATCGAAGCGGCTCTTGACGATGTCAATGTCGTTAGATTTGCTGATTTCCTTGAACATTTCACGCGAAAATCACAGTTTGTCGTTATTACCCACCGTAAGGGTACCATGGAAATCGCGGATGTCTTATACGGCGTGACGATGGAAGAACACGGTGTATCAAAAGTAGTCTCTATGCAATTAGAAGATATTTAGGAGTGGAACCATGTTTAAAAGATTATTTGGAAAAAAGAAAAAAGACGAAGAAAAAAATGAAGCAGTAGATCAGGAAGCGGTTGCACAAGAAACGGTACTAGATGAGGAATGGGAAGATCAACCTTTCCGAAATTCCGAACTGGGAGAACTGTTTGAAGAAGAAGAGGCTATGGAAGATTCTTTTCATCAGATGGCGGTGCCTGCTGAAGAAATTGAGGCAGTCATGGAATCATTGGAAGCTGAGCCGGAAGAAGTCATGGAAGAGGTTGTAGAAGAATTTATAGAAGAAATAGAGGAAATGACTGAAGCGGTATCGGAGGTACTTGAGGAAGTTATCGAAGAGGAACCGAGTGAAGAGGAAGCTGTGGTAGAGGCGCCTCAGAAAAAGGGTTTCTTTGCAAAGTTGGTTGAGGGTCTTAACAAGACGCGTAAGGGTATTACGGATGTGATGGACGACCTTTTCAGTAACTACGGTGAAATCGACGATGATCTTTTTGAAGAGTTGGAAGAAATCTTGATTATGGCCGATGTTGGTATGGATACGACGATGAAAATCATAGATGCCCTCCGAGATGAATTAAAGGCTAGAAAGATTAAAGAGGCCAGCTTGATTAAGGAAGTGCTGGGAGATGTTTTGATGTCCTTCATGCAGAATGAGGCTTCGTCTCATCTTAATGTAGACAATCCACCATCTGTTGTTTTTGTTATCGGTGTCAATGGTGCCGGTAAAACGACGTCAATCGGTAAGTTGGCTTACAGATTAAAACAAGAGAATAAATCGGTCTTACTTGCTGCTGCAGATACTTTTAGGGCGGCGGCTATCGATCAGCTTAAGGTGTGGGGCGAGAGAACCGGTGTTGAGGTGATTGCACAGCAAGAAGGTTCGGATGCGGCTTCGGTTGTTTTTGACGCCATCCAAGCGGCTAAATCGAGAAAAACGGATGTTTTGGTGGTTGACACGGCGGGTCGTCTCCATAATAAAAAGAATCTTATGAACGAGTTGGCAAAGATCTTCAAGATCGTTAATAGAGAATACCCTGAGGCTGAAAAGGAAGTTTTACTTGTTCTTGATGCTACAACAGGACAGAATGCGGTTCAACAGGCAAAACTCTTTAAAGAAGCAGCGGATATCACGGGTCTTGTATTGACAAAACTCGATGGCACGGCAAAAGGTGGCGCGGTACTCGCCATTAAAAATGAAGTCGGTATTCCAGTGAAACTTGTCGGTGTCGGTGAAGGCATTAACGATTTGGAGCATTTTGAACCAGAAAGTTTTGTAAAAGCGCTGCTGGAATTGAAATAACTCAAAATAAAGTAAAATAAGTGTTGACAACATGGGCCTGCTAGTATAGAATACTCCTGTAAAGTAAAAAACCTTTACAGAAGGTGACGTATGATTGAGAAGAAAGTAAAAATCGGCAATTTATATGATTTCTATGGTGAATTGCTTACTGATAAACAAAAAGATATCGTTGAGTTGTTTTGTTTGCAGGATTTTACCTTTGGTGAAATTTCGGAGGAGCTCTCGGTAAGTCGACAGGCCGTCTTTGATACCATGAAACGGGTTGAAAGCATACTGGAGAACTACGAAAAAAAGTTAGGGCTTTATGCGAAATTCACACAGAGCAAGGCATACGTAAAAGCTTTACTGGCTGAGGTAGAAACTTTAAGAACGTCTGATGTCGTTCAATCTGATCCTACAGTTGCTGAAACGGTAGAATCAATTTTTCAGTTGACTCAGAAGGTCCTAGAGTAAAGAACCGTCAGGAGGAATGAGAGTGGTTTTTGAAAGTTTATCCGATAAACTACAAAATGCTTTTTCGAAGTTAAAAAGTAAGGGTAAATTGACAGAGGCGGACATTAAAGAAGCGATGCGAGAAGTAAAGCTTGCTTTACTGGAAGCGGATGTTAACTATAAAATTGTTAAAGACTTCGTGAAGACTGTATCTGAAAGAGCGGTTGGCGGAGAGGTAATGACTAGTTTGACACCTGGTCAGCAGGTCATTAAAATCGTTAACGAAGAGTTGACGTCTTTGATGGGCTCGAGCCAAAGCAAACTTAATTTTTCTGCAAATCCTACCGTCATTATGATGGTTGGTTTACAGGGTGCCGGTAAAACAACGACCAGTGGTAAACTGGGTGGTCTTTTAAAGAAAATGGGCAAGCGACCGTTACTAGTTGCTTGTGACATTTACAGACCGGCAGCAATCAAGCAGCTGCATGTTGTAGGGGACAGTTTGGAAGTGCCAGTCTTTTCGATGGGTGATAAGAATAGTCCGGTAGATATTGCAAAAGCTGCGTTGGAACATGCTAAAAAGCACAGCAATGATGTTGTGATTTTAGATACAGCAGGTCGTCTTCATATTGATGAGACGCTTATGCAGGAATTACAGGACGTTAAAAAATCTGTAAAGCCTCACGAAATTCTACTTGTCATCGACTCGATGACCGGTCAGGATGCGGTAACGGTAGCAGAGTCCTTTAACGGACAGCTGGGTATTGACGGTCTAGTTTTAACCAAGCTGGATGGTGATACACGAGGTGGTGCGGCACTTTCCGTAAAAGCAGTAACTGGCAAGCCGATCAAGTTTGCTGGTGTCGGTGAAAAACTGACGGATCTGGAGGAATTCTATCCGGATCGAATGGCTTCTAGAATTCTCGGCATGGGTGATGTGCTTTCCTTGATAGAAAAGGCACAGGAAAATTTCGATGAAGAGAAAGCTAAGAAGCTGGAGCAAAAGATCAAAAACTCGGAATTGGATTTAGAAGATTTCCTTGAGCAGATGCAACAAATTAAAAAGATGGGTCCTATTGGTGATTTGCTGGGCATGATGCCGGGCATGAACAAAAAGGCACTCCAAAATGTTCAAGTGGATGACAGGGAAATGGCAAGGGTTGAGGCAATCATACAGTCCATGACTCGAAAAGAAAGACGTAATCCGGGATTGATTAATGCAAGCCGCAAGAAGCGAATTGCAGCAGGTAGCGGAAACGACGTTGCTGCGGTAAATCGATTGCTGAAGCAATTCGAGCAAACGAAAAAAATGATGAAACAGCTGGGCATGATGGAAAAGAAAATGAAACGTGGTGGCGGTTTCGGAGGCTTAGGCGGATTTAAGATGCCGTTTTAGTCGGTTAAATAATTTAAATAGGCATTTAGCTTTATTTATATAATAGTAGATTATAAGGAGGTGGATTTAAGATGGCAGTTAAAATTAGATTAAGAAGAATGGGTTCTAAGAAAAGACCTTTCTATAGAGTAGTTGTTGCAGATTCTCGTTCTCCAAGAGACGGTAGATGTATCGAAGAGATTGGTTACTACAACCCGATTTCGGAGCCGGTTCAAGTTAAAATTGACGATGAGAAGGCTGTAAAATGGTTAAACGACGGCGCACAACCTACTGATACTGTAAGAGATTTATTCAAAAAACATGGTATCTACGAAAAACAAGGTAAGTAGTCGATCGGAGGTAATTGATTATGGGTGAACTAGTTAGAGTCATAGCACAAGCTCTAGTGGATAATCCTGAACAAGTTGAAGTAAAAGAAATTGAAGGTTCACAATCGGTTATTATCGAACTGAAAGTGTCGGCTGATGATATGGGTAAAGTGATTGGCAAGCAAGGTAGAATCGCTAAAGCTTTAAGAACAGTTGTCAAAGCTGCAGCTACGAAAGAAAACAAACGAGTAGTGGTTGAAATTATTCAATAATATAACTTGGGTCCATGGGTACTATGCCCATGGACTTTCTTGGTTAAGTGAGCGTCTTTTATACAGAATGGATTGAGTTTGTGTCAGCGGTTAAAAAAGGATCTAAAGACTTGGGTGTTTTTTTAGCCGTTGAAGCGATAATAATATATTGAGTAGGTGTTTTATGAAAGAAAAAATAGTAGTAGGCAAGATTGCCAATACCCACGGTTTAAAAGGGGAAATGAAGGTTTATCCTTATTCGGATAAAGAGAACTTCGAAGGTTATACTTCTTTGATGATTGAGGGTGTTGAGGGTAAACATAAAGTAAGTCAGGTACGCTACAGTAAGAATATGGTCATCTTAAAGCTGAAGGGGCTGAATCGTATCGAAGAGGTAGAGGGTTTGCGTAATAGGGAACTTTCAATTTATAAGGACGATCTAGAGCCATTGGCAGATGACGAATTTTACGTTGTGGATATTATTGGCTGCCATGTTTTTGACGAAGCGGGCAAAGTATTAGGGGTGATCAAAGATTATTTGACCCATACTAGCCAAGCGGTCTTTGTCATTGAGGGGGCAGATGGGGGCGAGTTTATGGTGCCTCACGTGGATGCTTTTGTGGCGCAAATCGATATCGCGGCTAAACGCGTTGTGATGAAACTTATCGAAGGATTGATGTAATCATGAAATTTACCGTTTTAACTCTATTTCCAGAAATGTTTCAGGATTTCTTTTCGACCAGCATCATCGGTCGAGCAGTGGAAAAAGGGGTCATAGAGTGCAGTGCAAGGAATATCAGGGACTACGCTTTTAACAAACATAAGAGTGTCGATGACTATCCTTATGGCGGTGGTTCTGGTATGGTCATGCAGGTAGAACCGCTAAAACTGGCGCTAGAAGACGTAAAAAATCAGGAGAATGCCCGTGTGATTTATTTGACGCCAAAGGGTAAAACTTTGAGTCAGAGCATGATGAAAGACTTTTCAAGGGAGGAGCATCTCATCATGATTTGTGGTCATTACGAAGGCGTGGATCAGCGTTTTATCGACAAGTATGTGACGGATGAAGTCTCCCTAGGGGATTTTGTCTTAACGGGTGGCGAGTTACCGGCTATGGTCCTTATAGATGGTGTTTCGCGGATGGTTGAGGGTGTACTTTCTTCCAATGTTTCTTTTGAAGATGAAAGTCATTTTCATCATTTGTTAGAATATCCCCACTATACGCGACCGGCAATCTATGAAGAGGTGCCTGTTCCAGATGTACTTTTGTCGGGAAACCATCTGAAAGTGGATGCATGGCGATTGGAACAGTCGGTGCGATTGACCATGGAGAGACGACCGGAGTTAATAGAAAAGTTTTTTAATGATCCGTCTATTGATGAAGGTCATAAAAATAAAGTAAAGAAAATAATAAAAAACATTGAATTGTAGCGTCTGTTGTGCTATAATTTGAGTGTTGTAAAAGGGACGGTCCTCTGATTTGAACAGTCACGAACGTCTAGGAGGAAGGGAGGCACACACTATGTTAAATCAAAACATCATCAAAGCTTTAGAAGCAGAGCAATTAAAAAGCGATGTACCTCAGTTTAACGTTGGTGACACAGTAAAAGTTCACTTAAAAGTAACTGAAGGAAAGAGAGAGAGAATCCAGATTTTCGAAGGTTACGTAATGAAAAGACAAGGCGGCGGTATTGGCGAGACTTTCACTGTAAGAAAGATTTCTTACGGCGTTGGTGTTGAAAAGACGTTACCATTACATTCACCAAAAATCGATTCGATCGAAGTAACAAGAAGAGGTAAAGTAAGAAGAGCTAGACTTAACTATCTTAGAGATAGAGTTGGTAAAGCTGCTAAGGTTAAAGAAAAACTTAGATAATTCTGCGGCAGGTTGCGAAACCTGCCCTTTGCTTTTTTACGCGATAAGTAAGAATAGCGGCATTATAAAAAGAAGCGTACCAGCACGAACGCGTTCGTACTGGTACGCTTCTTTTTATAATGCCATTAGGCGAGCAACGGGAGCCGACGAATGCGCTAGCATTCGTGGCTATTCTGTATACTAAGAAGCGCGTCCATAGAACGCGAGCTGACGAATCGACGAATCGCAGAATCACAGAGAATCTAATAAAATTCTTTAAATAATGTATGTTTACCCTATTCGGTAGGGTATAATGAAGTAGAGACAACGTTTTTATGGTCATCATAACAGAATGACGTTAGTGGAGGTAAATATGAATATTAACTGGTATCCAGGGCATATGAAGAAAACGAAGGAAATGATTAGAGATAATCTGAAACTCGTTGATATAGTTGTGGAACTTCTAGATTCTAGAATTCCAATCAGTAGCAAGAACCATCATCTGGATGAAATATTGGGTGAGAAAAAGAGAATCGTCGTATTGAATAAATACGATTTAGCCGATCCGGATATTTTGGATGAATGGAGCGAGTACTATCGTGCAAAAGGCATGGTGGCTATTTTCCTCAATTCCTTGAATGGTGATGGGGTTAATCGCTTACTGCATGAAATCAAATTGATGACGCAGGAGCAAACTGAAAAAATGATCAGTCAAGGTCGTGTTCCAAGGCCAATTCGTGTCATGATTGTAGGGATTCCAAATGTCGGAAAATCATCCTTGATCAATAAATTGGCGGGTAAAAAATCCGCGACTACAGGCAACCGACCAGGTGTTACAAAAGGTAAGCAATGGATTCGATTAAACAAGGGACTTGAGCTTTTCGATACGCCGGGTATCCTTTGGCCGAAAATTGATGATGAGCATGTTGGATTGAATCTGGCATTTACGGGGGCTATTAAGGACGAGATCATGGATCTTGATGATATCGCTTATTACTTCATCAAGCGCATGGTGGAAATTTATCCAAACCATTTGAAGGTGCGTTACGGGTTGGATGATATCGACAAGGAAACCATTGAAATCATGGATGATATCGCTCGTAATAGAGGATGTATCATGAAAGGGAATACCATAGATTATGAAAAGGTTTCTCGTATGATTCTCGATGAATTTAGACGCGGTAAAATCGGACAAATCAGTCTTGAATCGCCAAGAGATATGGCACTTGTTGATATTGATGAAGAGGAATACGATGACAGATACGAAGAATATGAAGCCGATAAAATCGATTAAAGAAGCAGTTGCAACAATGACTCTGGAAGAAAAACTTTCTTATAGGGCAACGCTTCTTGGTGATGAACGCAAAGCCGTTCAAGCTGTTGTTGCACGCATTGATAAAGATAAAATGGCCTACGACGCGGAAATAAGACGTACACGCGAACTGTATGCCTTAGAATCGGAATATCGCGGTCGTTTGGTTGTTGCCGGGGTAGATGAAGTTGGACGTGGCCCACTTGCTGGACCGGTGGTAACGGCTTGCGTCGTGCTTCCGGAGGAAGAAATTTTCTATCTTAACGATTCCAAGCAAATCAAAGAAGCAAAACGCGAAGAATTGTATGATGAAATCATGGCGAAGGCGGTTGCGGTTGGCATTGGCGTCGTAGACAATGAACGGATTGATGAAGTGAATATTCTGAATGCGACAAAAGAAGCGATGAAGTTGGCGATTGAGAATACCGGTATAAAAATCGATCATCTCTTTATTGATGCTGTGACCTTGGAATCGATTTCTATTCCTCAGACCAGCCTGATAAAGGGTGATGAACGGGTCGCTTCCATCGCTGCGGCTTCCATTGTTGCAAAAGTGACGCGGGATAGGATGATGGTCGATTATGAGATGACATACCCTGGCTACGATTTTGCGGGGAATAAAGGCTATGGTACAGCGAAACATTATGAAGGATTAGACCAATTTGGGGCGACATCAATACACAGAATGAGTTTTTTAAAGAAATATCAGACGAATAAAGGGTGAAATCGATGAGAATTACGGATTTATCAGTCATGTTGAATGCCAATCGTATAAAGACGAATCAGGAGCAAGACAAAAAAGGTAGCGTGCTGTTTAAAACCGGAGATGTCGTTGAAGGCAAAGTCCTTGAAGCAGAAGGCAAGTCGCTGGTTCTCATGCTCAATAGCGGTAAACTCTTGCAGCTGCAGGATATGGGTAACAACAACCATCAGTTGGGTGATGCGCTTAAAATGGAGCTCGTCAAAGAAGGTGAGGTTCTGATGGGCAAAGTCGTTGACGAACCTGTGTCGACGATGGCAGACAAGGAATCTCTGAGCGAAACGGCTTTAAAACAAATTGGACTTGAATCTACAGAAGAAAGAAAGACGGTTGCAAAGCTACTAAGATTAAACGATTTGCCTATTACCAAAGAGAATGTTACCTTATTGACAGAAGCGAAGAAGTATGTGACACGTCTTTCGGACCTTGTAAAGAACAATATGCTGGATGCCAGCAAACTACCAATTGATAAGAATGTCAAAACGATTTTGGTGGAGCATTTGAATAAGTCAGATCAGTTGTATGTAGCTCCTAAGGAGGGTACTGGCAGCACTGTTAAAGATCTTATATTGGCAGAGACTGAATTGCAAAGGTCTCCTGCTTCTACTGAAGCTCAAAGTAAGCTGGAGCAAGTAGCGGAAAAAGCAACCCCTTATGTCGTGGAGCGTGATGGCACGGTTTCAAAGGCAACAGCCAATGCCTTCTTATCTGAGAAACTTGATCAAGTGGCGTATAAATCATTGGTTTTCAACTTGAAAAACAATGTGGAAAATACCGTCAAAAATCTAGTTTTACTAGACAAAGTTATTTTAGGAAGCGATAGTGTTACCAAACAATTGGAACGCTTTTCGAAAAATATTAAGTACATATTTAATAAAAGCAACATTTCTCAATCTACCCATCCAGACTTGTTCAAACAGCTTGCCAAGTTCCAAGAAATGCCCATAAAAGACTATGAGGCATTTGAAAAAGCGGCAAACAAGCTGATTGAAACCATGAAAGAGACATCTTCCATGTCCTCTATCGATAAAGCGGTCATTGCGTCACAAGTAGCGACGATTAGAAATTCTTTGTCCTATTTGAATGACATGAGTCAAAATCTTGTTTTTGTCCAAATGCCGGTTCAAGTCAATGAGCATGTACAAAACATGGATTTGTATATAAAAAAGAACCCCAACAGAAAAAAAGTGGACCCAAATCATTGCAGTATTTTTCTTTCTCTGGATACTGAACGTTGTCATACCGTGAAATCCCTTTTGGAAATCAACCACGAAAAGGCTAGTATTACCTTTAAATTAAAGGATGAGGCGACGGTAGACTATTTCAATGAACATTTAGATGCGTTGAAGGAAAGTCTTAAAGAGAAGGGCTATTTTAACGTAATGCTTAATGCTATAGAGTATCAGGCAGATGAAATGAATGTTCTGGAAGAAGAATTACCTCTTTCAGAACATTACATTGACGTGAAGTTATAAGGCGGTGAAGAGATGGCTAATCAAAAGGAAAGGATTGCAACGGCGCTAAAATATAATCCTGATGAACAAATCGCACCTAAAGTGATTGCAAAGGGCATGGGATATGTAGCTGATGCGATTGTCGAAAAGGGCACTCAGAGTGAGGTGCCAATTTACGAGGATGAGAAATTATCCAGACAATTGTATAATCTCTCGATCGGCGAAGAGATTCCAGAAGAACTTTATGAACTTGTAGCAGAGGTTCTTATCTTCATCGCCAGATTGGATGGGAAGAGGTAAGAAGGATGAGTAAAGTGTTGGGTGATTATGGTGAAAGACTTGCAGAAGACTATCTTGTAGGTAAAGGGCATCGAATTATCGGGAGAAATTACAATTGTCGTTTCGGCGAAGTGGATCTTATAACGGTTTATGAAGATGTGTTGCATTTTGTGGAAGTAAAGACGGTGAAGTCCCAGACTTTGCATCCTTTAGAGCAGATTACGCCTAAAAAAATTGGACGTCTCTGTCGAACGATGGCATTTTATTTAAAGGCTCACAAATGTGTTGATGCCTGTGTTTCGTTGGATGCATTAGGCATTACACTTTATCGAGGTGAAGAAGCGACGTTTTATTATGAAGAAAATATTACACTTTAAGCGGTGATTTGATATAATAAAATGGTGAGGTGATTTTTATTTATAAGTATTCTAGTAAAGCAATTCGTAATCAGTATCTATTTAGCGCATTGTTGGTTATTGCCACTCTTTTAGTTAGAAATTGGTTGCTAGGTGCGGTAGCGGTCATTGTTGCCGTTCTCTTTGTAAAGGATGCCCTTAAATTGCAAAGGGAAAGTGTTGAAATTGCAGAAGATGGTCTTCGGATTTATCGTAATGAAAAATTGGTTCGTGAGTTGTTATGGATTAATATGGAGTACATTGTGGTCAAGGGCAAGAAATGGCTGGTTATGTTTGACGGTGAACGCAAGTTGACTTTGACGGACCAATTGGAAGACTTGCATGTCGTGGCTAAAAAAATCATTGATTACAATAGAAGTAATAAGAGCTTGTTTGTTGATCCAACGATTAACGATGTTTTCCAAGTTGGCGTTAAGCTGAATGGGGAAAATCACATAATAAAGTAACTATAGCGCACCTATGACACCTGATGTGTAGGTGCATTATTATGCAATGTAGCTTCCAAATATTTACAATATAATCAAAATATGATATCGTCTAAATGAGGTGAGAATATGTATTGCAAAACGAAATCAGCTATGGTTTATGGTTATGAGGGACAAATCATCGAGGTGGAAAGTACAATGACGGCGGGTTTGCCGTCTTTTACGATTATAGGTTTGCCTGATGCAACGGTCAGGGAGTCTGCGGAAAGGATTCGCGCGGCGCTAAAAAATCAGAAGTATACGTTGCCACCCAAAAAGATTATCGTCAATCTCTCGCCAGCGGGGGTTAGGAAAAGTGGGGCACATCTGGATTTAAGTATAGTTGTTGCTTTACTTCATTTAATAGAAGTGGTAAATATAGAATCTGATGGTGATTGTTCCTTTTTAGGTGAGTTAACCTTGGATGGAAAAATTTTGCCTTTGAGGGGCGTTTTGGTGGTTCTGGAGGCACTTCGTCAAGCGGGTGTGAAACGGGTTGTCTTGCCAAGGGAGAATTACGAGGAAGGATCTTATATAGATGGTCTAGATCTCATACCTGTTGTATCACTTAGCGAGGTGACCACCTATCTCAATGAGGGTATTTGTCCAGAAAGACCCAAGCGTGAAGTACTTTTGCTTGAGGGCGTCGTGAGAAGTTACATAGATTATAAGGAAGTAAAGGGACAGGAAGGCGCAAAACGCGCCCTTGCAATTGCTCTCACAGGACGTCATAATTTGTTACTTATTGGGCCTCCGGGAACAGGGAAAACGATGTTGCTTCAGAACGCAGCTTCGCTTCTTGGAAACCTCGATTTGGAATCAAGTATCGAAGTGGCCAAAATTCATGGTTTAAGCGGCAGGGATGGCTTGTCATTCATAAAGAGTCGGCAGCCACCGTTTCGTGCGCCACATCATTCCATCGGACGCGCCGCCCTTATTGGGGGTGGTGTGAAACCTCAGCCGGGAGAAATTGCATTGGCTCATAAAGGTGTGCTCTTTCTCGATGAACTGGGTGAATTCAAGGGTGAGATTTTGGAGCAACTGAGAGAACCGATGGAGAATCGTGAGATGCGCATATCTCGGTTGGGTCATCAAGTGACATATCCGACGGATTTTATTCTTCTGGCGGCAATGAATCCTTGTAAGTGCGGTTATTACGGCAGTGAACTTAAAAGCTGCACCTGTGCACCGTCGACGGTAAAACGCGCGTTGGGCAAACTGTCTAAACCCTTGCTGGATAGGATCGACATGATTTACTGGGTCAATGATGTCGATATCAATACCTTAAGTAGTTTATCTACTGAAAATGTGACCGATAGTTGTTCTTTAAAAGAAACAATAAACAAGGGGCGTGAGCATCTCGCTCTATATGAAGAAAAGTCACTGCCTTTTGAAGCTGCTGCAGAGCGATTGATGCATGATGGCTATATAAGGTTGAACCTTTCTCCCAGAGCCTTCAAAAAAATTGGAAGGGTCAGTGAAACCATTGCTCATATGGAGGGGGTGGACTCTATCTGTGAAAGGCATGTGCTTGAAGCGCTTCAGTATAGAAAATTAGAATCCTTATTTGGAGGAGAATGATGGTAAAGTATGATGTGATGGCACTGCTAAGTGCGAAGGGTATTGGTGTTCAGACCTTGCATAAGCTCTTGGAGTATTATGGTGATGTAGAGGTGCTCCTTGATCATGCAAAACAGAATTGTATTTATAGGGATACTGGTATCAAGGCGACACAGGATATTCACTTGTCCTTTGGGGCTTTTGACAAAATGAAATACATGACTGTCTTGAAGCGTGAAGGTGTTGAACTGGTTGGAATGTATGAAGGAGATTATCCTCAAATCCTTAAATCGGTAGACCACTATCCATTTGTGTTGCATTATAAAGGGCATATGGCGTGGCTCAATCAATTGCCGCCTGCAATCGCCGTGGTGGGTTCGCGCAAGGCTTCTGCTTATGGAAAACGCGTAGCCTATGATCTCGGTAAATTCTTGGCCAGATACGGCATACCGGTTGTCAGTGGCTTGGCTTATGGCGTTGACTATGAGGTCCATAGCGGCGTTGTAGATGGTGGGGGTATCCCAATTGCGGTGCTTGCCAATGGTCTAGAATCTGTTTATCCTAGAGATCACACCGCTCTTGCAAAGAAGATTGAGGCAAGTGGTGCCTTGATTACGGAAGAATTTTTGTACAGCGAACTCAAACAATACAAATTTCCAATCAGGAATCGTCTTATAAGCGGCCTATCAAAAATAATCGTTGTGGTTGAGGCAGAGGAAAAAAGCGGTTCTCTTATTACAGCACGGCATGGGCTAGAACAAGGAAAGAGTATTTTTGCAGTACCGGGTTCAATCTACAGCAGCAATTCAAGGGGCACCCATCGATTGCTGAGTGAAGGTGCAATGCCTCTTTTTGATTTCAATCAGCTGCTGGAAGACTATTGTTTGGATAAAAAAACATTTGATGAAAAAAATGTGATTGGTGATAATGATACACTAGTTACTTCTATTATAAGAAGTTTAAAAGCAAAGGGCGCGTTGAGTGTGGAAGCGGTGTCGGATGGGATTGGCGAGGACATTGTTATAGTGACAACTGCGCTTATGAAGATGGAATTGTCGGGGCGTGTCCGTTGTATTGGGGGTAATAAATACGTATTAATATAAAAAAAACATTGCTTTTTTTTATTATTGATTTATAATACTAAATTGGGCATTTGTTTGGAAGGTGCGGGGATCATTTTGGTCGCCGCTCTTAAATTGCAAAGAAAAAGATTGACAAGTGTAGCGATTTATATTAAAACTATATTTGTTAGAAAAAAACGAATTGTTAGACAATTTGAAATAGTTTGTAAATTCATTTCGGATTTTATATACAATGATTATGGAGGGATTATATGGCGAAGTACTTGGTGATTGTTGAATCACCTGCCAAAGCAAAGACGATTGAGAAATTTCTTGGCAAAAATTACACTGTTGTTGCTTCTGTCGGGCATGTCAGAGATTTGCCTAAAAGCAAGATGGGTATTGAGATAGAAGAAGATTTCGAACCGCAATATATCACAATCAGAGGAAAAGGTGACGTCATAAAGAAATTGCGTAAGGAAGCTAAGAAAGCAGAAAAAGTATTCCTCGCAACCGACCCCGATAGAGAGGGTGAGGCGATTGCTTGGCATTTGGCGTTTTTGCTAAATATTCCTCATGATGAAAAGTGTCGTGTAACATTCCATGAAATTACAAAGAATGCGATACGAGATGCGATTAAAGAGCCTGTTGAAATCAATCAGGACCTTGTAGATGCGCAGCAGGCGAGGCGTGTTCTCGACCGGTTGGTGGGTTATAGCATCAGTCCGATTTTGTGGGCAAAAATACGTCGTGGTCTAAGTGCTGGCCGTGTACAATCGGTAGCAACGAAGATGATTTGCGATAAGGAAGAAGAAATCGAAGCATTTATACCAGAAGAATATTGGGAAATTGATGCTTTGTTGAATAAACCTGAGACCAAAAGAGACAAATTTGAAGCCAAATTGGTTGCTAAAGAAGGCGAGAAGTTGAAGATTTCCAGTGAAGCAGAGGCCAAAGCCGTGCTTAAGGCGCTGAAGAATCTGCCTTATGAGATTCAGTCTGTCGTTCATAAAGAGAAATTAAGACAGCCTTATTTGTGCTTTACGACCAGTAGTTTACAGCAGGAAGCTGCCAATAAGCTAGGATTTTCCACTAAGAAGACCATGATGGTGGCACAACAGCTCTATGAAGGTATATCGATTAAGCGTCAAGGCTCAGTGGGTTTGATTACTTACATGAGAACCGATTCAACTAGAATTTCTGAAGAAGCAAAAACATCGTTAAAAGAATATATTCTTGAAAATATAGGACAGGCGTATTTAGCCGATACATTTAAAGCCGCTAAAAACGGCAAATCGGCACAAGATGCCCATGAAGCCATTCGTCCGACTTCGGTATTAAGAACACCGGTTGAAATCGAAGAATCGCTGACAAAGGACCAATACAAACTATACAAGCTGATTTGGGAACGCTTCGTGGCCCACGGCATGACGCCAGCACGTTTTGATGCGTTGACAGTAATGACAAAATGTGGTGCTTATGATTTTAGATCATCCGGTAGTTTGATGGTTTTTGATGGTTTTCTTAAGGTCTATTCCTTTGCGAAAATCAAGGACAAAATGCTGCCTGAATTAACTGAAGGAGAAGTTGTTGAATTAAGCAAGTTAGAATCATCTCAACACTTTACACAGCCACCTTCAAGGTATACAGAGGCGTCGCTTGTTAAGGAAATGGAAGAACAAGGTATCGGTAGACCGAGTACCTATGCACCAACGATTACGACAATTATCAGTAGAGGTTATGTCGAACGCAGCAAGAAAATGTTATTCCCTACAGAGTTGGGCTTTCTAATCAATGATATTATGAAAAAATACTTCAAAACAATTGTTGATGTTGGTTTTACAGCGAATATGGAAATGGAATTTGATAAGGTCGAGGCGAGCGAATTGCCTTGGAAGAATGTTATCAGAACCTTCTATGGCCCTTTTGATGAATTGATTGACCTTGCGAACAATGAACTTGAAAAAATAGATTTGACAGAAACAACAGACATACCTTGTGAAAAATGTGGCAGTATGATGAATATCAAACATGGCCGATTCGGAAAGTTTCTCGCATGTTCTAATTACCCAGAGTGTGATTATACAAAAGCGATTTTAACGACGATTGGTGTGAAATGTCCGGTTTGTAACGAAGGGGATGTTGTTGAAAGAAAGACAAAGAAATTCAAGAATTTCTATGGCTGTAGTCGTTTCCCTGAATGTAATTTCGTGAACTGGAATAAACCAACTGGAGAAAAGTGCCCTGAATGTGGTCAATATTTGGTTGAGCAAAAAACGAGATCGAAACATGTCATTAAATGTTCAAATAAAGAGTGTAAATTTCAAAAAGAAGTAGAGTAATGGAGGAAGAAATGTCGGAGTTATTATTAAAAAAGACCAGAAAGTTAAACAAAATCTTACAACAACCGGGAGACAAGCCCGTATCGTTTACACAGGTGTGTGAAACTTTGAAAGAAGTGTTAGAATCAAATGTTTATGTAGC
>JAFGTX010000046.1 GCA_016938815.1 Clostridia bacterium
GCCAGAGCGTCAGCAATCGGAATGACTTGCAACACCCCACTTTCGATGTCAGCAATTCTGCGCTCGGTTTCGGCGGCCCACGCTTCCTCAATCTCGGTATCTTCGTAGAGACTAGCGAGCAATAGCTGAGCGAAAGCTGCGCGCTCCCCTGCAGTTAGTTTCAGGGCTTCGGCTTCGAGCAATTCAAGTTGATTTCCCATGGCTAATGTCTCCGTAAAGATAATATTAAAGTTATACCGTGAGTTTGGTGCCGAGTGAAGGGGAAATGTCCAAGGAGATGCCCAACGTGCTAGCTCAGGGGCGCGAAGCCAGCGGCACGCTGGCGTAGCGTCCCTCTGGCGCCGGGTCGGGCATCATTCGATGAACCCCTTTTTCCGGCGTTCCTCCGGATTTTGCATATCACTCATAGTGAATCCGATGTTAAGTGCTAACGTTTGAATCCATCCGACTGCGCGGCTTTTCGCGCAGGTCCGGTGGAATGTCGTTTTACCGGATCCAGAGTTTCCAATAATCGCGATGCGCATGTTTTTATGACGCCCAACGTCGCGCTCTGGGGCAAACCGAAGCGCAGCGTAGGTTTGTCCCTAGCAGCACATTGTTATGCATTTTTGCCATAGTACTCATCAAGCAATTTCTTTCTAGAAGATTTAATTCGTGCATCTTTTTTTTCTAAAGAAGCTTTTATCAAGCTAGAAACGGAAGTATTCTTTATCTCTAACGAGGCTAACTGAAATTCCTCAACAAGCTGCATCCACTGATTCAGAGGCTTGCTTGAATCTAGCTTATCTAGAATTCTTGTGTCGCTAGGAAAAACATTGTTTAGGTAATATGTCCAACGGTCTGCGGACAAGCTTCTCAACAAAGATTTTGCCTCCGATTCGGCGGCCCATGATACGCCGTAACTATTGCCCAGAGTTACACATAGCAGCGCACTAAAGCAGGTCGGAAGTGCAGGCGTGGGAATAGTACTTCCCAGTTTGGCTAAATTCCTAACTGGGGCTGGCTCATTATAAAAATTATTCAGTCCATCGTGAGCCCTAAATATAGACTCTGCGGCCTTGATAAAGGTATCACTTCTAAGGTTTTCGGGCACATAGTCAAACCCTTTTACTTTCAGCAGGGCACTTTTTAAGCCTCCAACAGACGTCGTTTTCCCGTCAGCAAACGCCTCCGCATATGCGTGGCCAACTTGCCATTTTTCAGACTCCCTGAGCTTTGACCATATGGCTGGAATCAGAACATTAATATTTGCCAAAGCATGCTCTAAATTTGCCCCAGTGTTCTTTTTTGCAGCATTCATTAACACACTAACCGTCAGTTTGTTAAAAAAGTACGGCGAACTTCTTAACATATCGACACGCGGATCATCTTCAGATAGTGATTCCCCTTCCAGAGCTTCTCGAAACTCTACGAATTTTTTGGCGACTTCTACCTTAGGCCGACCTAAAACAGCTTTTATACATGCTTTAAGAGAAGAAATAGCTTCGGACTCGTCAATCTCTTCAGAATCGCTTTCTTCCAATTCCAGTCGTGAGAAGTGGGTGATCAGTTCATATGTATGTTTCAGTCTCATTGCATCTGTTTTCGAGACTATTCCCAGCTCCTCCGCCAAAATAATCGATTCTTTGGTAGTCATGATATCTTCGACATCATCATCTTCATCAACATCTGCCTTTCCAAGCATTTCACCGATAAGGCCAATGCCCACAGCAGAAAGTTCTTTTTTTAATGCAGTAGACGTTTTCCCCCAAAGAAAATTTATTCCCATTTCAAAGTGGCCAGCCTCAAAAGCAGAAACAATCTGCTTTTTATCTCTAACGCTAAGCTGAGCTGCATAGTTTGATATTTCAGATGGGGTTTTAGCAGATGCAGGTATTAATTCGCCGCTTTCAGGCTGCCAAAGAACTATATTACTCATTATTCATGCCCTCAAAATCTGTCCAGCCATCTTGTGACTGCATAAATACTGCTGATATGCCGCGACCAATCTTGCTTCTAATACTAGCGAATGCACGCTTTCTGGCGCCACCAATTACATTGTCTTGATTGCTTACTTTTACGAAGCAATTGTAACCCAGCAGCCGACCCCGATTATCGAATAGTATTATACCGTCAGAATTCAGCATTCCCTTAAGCAAATGCCCTTTACTCTCAAGGTGACTAGGTTCAATACGCTCTTTTTTCAACTCGAAAACAAGACTGGTAAAGTCAATTGGCTGTTCAAGTATCACTCCATCCTCAGAGAGAAACTTTGGTGGCTTGGGCATATTAGTAACCGCAATAATACATCCGTGTGATTCCCTAAGTGAGCCAAAAAATAGCCGACTTAAGAAACTAATAGTTGGCTCCCTATCATCTGCTGGTACATTCACCGTTATAGATTTTATTAACTGATCAAGAAATTGAAGCGGTGGCGGGCTATCTTCTTTTCTATGATTTAAAAATATGAAATGCTGCCCGCCGCGATTAGACCGTACCTCAACGCATTCATCAGCTACTTGTGATACTTTGACGACAAAAAAGTCTTCGCTTTCTGTCATAAGAACATCATCAACTAAAACCGAAATTGGGTTCCCTGATCCTTTGAAAACCCCATATTCTAGGCAGGTCTCAGTTGTCTCTATATAAATAAGCCATCCGTTCGTTGCCAAAGGTGCACACTTTTTTACCGCACTTTTAACTCCAGTAACATTAAGGTCAGAACACCCTATTTTCAGGACTTCTCCATCAGGCAGCATGGCAGTTAAAGTGCTCTTGTCATTGGTAAGGTACACCTTTGGAAAGAGGCTCACCCCCTCTTCTCTATAGTGAGCAAGCATCACTATTAGCTCAACCAGATGCAGTGCATTGGATAGGAATTGCAGTTGACTATCTTGGCAAAACTCCGTTATGCCTCCAATCAATTGCGTCCTAAAGGTAATATTCTCTGGCATGTAATATTAATTCCATTCCGTTTCGTCGATCATTGCATAACGCCGCAAATCACCGGCACATTGGAGCGACGCAAGGCTTGTGGCATTTGCCACAAACGCAGCGCCGCGGAAATATGTCCGAGTGAATTTGCATTGTTAGGCATTTGGCACAGAAATCATGTCATGAACTTCTTTGCGCAACATTTCGACTGCCTCGTTCAGTGCTTTATATAGTTCGGACGCCTTTTCTCTAGCTGTATTGGTGCATACAGCATCCTCTGCAGATGAATCCCAGTAAAATTCGAA
>JAFGTX010000294.1 GCA_016938815.1 Clostridia bacterium
ATGAATATGAATTTTGAACTACCAGCTCAACCATAGCAAAATAAATAAAGTGTCACGAAAAGGCCTTGATTCAAAGTCATTTCGTGACACTCTTTTATTATCTATGCAAATAGATTTACTTCATTAGCTCTAATGGCTCCTTGATATAAACTCGATGGCCACAGCGCGCTTCGTGGGCTTTAAGAATATCTATCATCAAGGCATCATCACCTTTCATCGCCATAACCGATTCTGGCGGCACGCCTTGACTAAAAGGACATACAGAAAGGCAAACGCCACAATCCGTACCGATACGTCGCCACATTTTATAACATTCCTCGTGCTTGATGCGCCATCTCTTTTTCCCATTTTCCTCTTCTGGTGGCAAATGGGAAATCGCCTTGCCAGGACAGATCTGAGAACATTTATTGCATAACTCACAGAAACGTTTCATACCTAAGTCTATCGGCGTATCGGCAATAAGTGGCATATCCGTCGTCACTACCGCATAACGCAAGCGTTGGCCGTATTCTGGCGAGATCAAAAGGCCATTTCTGCCCGTTTCTCCCAGTCCTGCTGCTTCTGCAACCTGAGTGGCGATGACTTCGTAATTGCCATCGATATGCGCCTTGGCATCATAGCCTAAACGCTTGATGTAGTAAGTCATCCAAAGCGCAATCACCGCGGCATCCACATAACCCTTTGTAACGGCAAAAAGTTCCTCCATCTGCGGCGCACGATTAATCATGTCCTTATTCATTTCCACGCCTACCACAAGGCCAAAGGGATGGCTTCCTGAAACTAATCGACCATAATCTTCAATCGGACGTCCCATGATCGAATAATAATGTTCTGGTTGCATATCGGCCACACCCACTACTTTTGCACCGATATACTGGCTGAAAGATTTCAGCTTTCTTGTAAAAGTCTCTGCATCGCCTTCTATGCGTTCTGCTTTCGGTGGCCCATCAACCAACTTGTGGATATCCTCTAAAAACATGAAGGCTGCATCCGCAAAGGGACTATTTACCGTATCAAACATCGCAGTGCCTTCACCGTTGATTTGAGGTTCCCGCCTTAAATGATCATCCAGTGCCTTATGCTCCGGATAATCCTTATAATAATCTTCGTATTCCTCAGACCCTTCCTCATAACGCATACGGGCAAACATGACCGTACGGCCGTCGACTCTTGACATAATGAAAACTCCTTCATGAATTTTTCTACATTATATCACATCTACAGTGCTCCAATCGACTGCATAAATTTTTCGAAATGAAGGGTACGATAAAATTCCGGTGCCCCTTCAGGCGGCAATTTCAACGCACTGATGCTCTCAACAATCTGTCTATTGAAAGGAATTTCAAGAGCCAAGAGCAAGCCTTCCTCATGACAATAGTTACGAATGGCCTGAAGGCCTTCATCCGATAAATCAGATTTATTAACAACCACTGTCGCCTTTACACGAAAACGCTGTACCAGCTCATAAACACGCTGTAAATCATGAAGTCCTGATACGGTAGGTTCCGTAACGATGACCACCTGACTTGCACCTGTAATAGATGCAATGACATTGCAGGCAATGCCCGGCGCACCATCGATAATCATCGTCTCTATTTCCTTTTGATGTGCCAATTGTTTTGCTTTCTGTCTTACAGCTGAAACCAGTTTTCCAGAGGTTTCCTCCCCCGGAATCAAGCGACCATAGACAAAATCACCATTTGCAATACTTCTATGGTAAATGGTTCCAACAACGGCATCCTGCATCGTAATGCTTTTCGTTGGACAAATATAAGCGCACAGGCTACAGCCTTCACACTTACTACGTAACAAATCAATGCCTTCCGTGATAGCATTAAATTTACAATGTTCATGGCACAAACCACAAGAGATACAAGTTTCTTTGTCAATTGTCGGCCGTTGCAAGCCAGAAAACTCCGACTTATAAATTTCTTCTCCATGCAATAAAATGTGCAAATCAGGTGCATCCACATCGCAATCTGCAACCACGACTGAATCCAAATATGCCAGCATCGCCGCAACCAAAGTCGTTTTTCCGGTACCACCTTTTCCTGAAATCACTACAATCTCATTCAGCATTATCGGTCACCTCCTACAGCGTCTTCTGCAATATCTAGAGGGAAATGCTTAATCATCTCGCGAAGGTAATCTTGATATTCCGACCGTTCTTCAGCCAGTAAACCACCACGACTATACACTGCCGCATACTCCTTGCTGAAGGGTATTTCTCCGAGTATCGAAATATTGTTGATTTCGCAGAACAAAGTCACAGAGTCATCACCTATACCTGCTTTGTTGATAACAACACCAAAAGGGATCGACATATTTTGCAACATCTCAACCACCATCTTCATATCACTTAAACCAAACGGTGTTGGTTCTGTCACCAAAATAGCATAATCCACATCTTCTACAGCAGCAACCGTCGCACAGGATGTTCCCGGCGGAGAATCAATCAAGACAAAAGGTTCCTCTGCTACAATTTCTTTCAATGTTTCAATAATCTTCACACCAGAAACTTCACCGACGGACAAACGTCCGGTGTAAAGTGACTGATAATCCAATACTTTTCTCTCTGTCAGCGTTCCAATGGAACGATCTTCATAATGGATGGCACCTTGTTTACAAACAACCGCGCATCCACCACAATCGTGACATAATTCCTTGTGTATCAACACACCTTTTCTTGCTGGCAACAGTGCATTATAGACACAAAAATCACCACAAGCGCCACATAAAGTGCACTTGTTTTCATCAATGACTGGATAGGATTTAAATACCGGCAAGGTACGCTCAACGTGCCCTTTTAGAAATAACTCCAAATTAGGTTCTTCCACATCCGCATCAACGACTACCGCATGTTTTAGCATATATGCTAAATTCATTGAAAGGGTAGTCTTTCCAGTACCACCCTTACCACTTAAAATCGCTATTTTCATAGTTAAGCGCGTCTAAGTCCATGATGTCCATCATGACTCTCCGTCTCTACAATTTGTAATTTGCCAGCCTCATATTCCTCGATTGCCGCTTCAACCGTCATATCTTTTCCATAAGTATAAGCCTTAATATCGAATGCTTTAAAAGCTTGAAGCGCTTTTGGTCCTACTTCAGGTACCAAGGTCACTTTAACACCCTCTTTATCTAAAAGGCGCACCGCTTGACCGCCAGCACCACTGACTTCATCCTTTGCTGTATTCTCAACGCCATATACTTCTTTTGTCTCACTATCATAAATCACATAGTATGCTGCACGACCAAAACGATCGTCGGCCATGTCGGCTTTAGTCATACCTTTTGCAGGAACTGCTATTTTCATTACATTGCCTCCCTAGTGGTTACAAGATTCATCATCATGGTTATGTGAACAAGCGCTACCAGTACTCATCAAATCACCTTCCATGAAAGTTGCTAAATTTTCTTCAATCGTACCCCTAGCGCCTAAAATAACATCAATATCTTGCTCTTTGAATAATTCAATGGCACGTTGACCCATGCCGCCTGTAATAATGGTTGTAACATTTTGCTCGCCTAAAAACTTAGGCAATACACCCGGTGCATGCGGTGGCGCCATCACATGCTCAATAGAAACCACCTTGTTGTCTTCTATCGTATGAATAGCAAACATCTTACAATGCCCAAAATGCTCATCCACAGTCACTTTATCTGTCGTTGGTAACGCTACTCTTAATTGTTTCATAATTAATTCCTCCTTTTAAATAGGCATATGCCAATTAAAGTGTACAACTATTCTAGTATTTCGTCAATAAAAAAGCAATCTGCCATTGAAAAAATTTCTCAATAGCAGATCGCATACCTTTTACTTTATTTATACAAAGTTACCCGTTCTAAAAATAGGCACCTCACTACCGTCTTTCTTAATACCTGTGATTTCCATATCCTTTGTGCCAACCATAAAATCAACGTGAATCAAGGAATCGTTCACACCTGCAGCCAGCATTTCTTCTTTAGACATATCTTCCACGCCTTCCATCATCGGATAGGCTTTGCCTAATGCAAAATGACATGATGCATTTTCATCAAACAAGGTGTTGAAGAACAGGATTTTCTGATTAGAAATCGGAGAATCATAAGGGACAAGCGCTACCTCACCTAAACGACATGCGCCATCATCCGTTTCTAACATCTCCTTCAGGGTATCAAATCCCTTTTCCGCCGTAAACTCCATGACAATACCATCTACGAAGGTAAAGGAGAAGTTTTCAATCAAACTACCGTTGTAATTCAGTGGAAGAGAACTCACAATCGTACCGTTGACACCATCGCGTTTTGGTAGCGTAAATACTTCTTCCGTCGGCATATTTGCTATAAATTCATAACCTTTTTTCGACTCAGTACCGCCACCTGCCCAAAAATGACCTTCTGGTAATTCAACCACAAGATCGGTGCCAAGGCTATTCTTATATCTCAATTTATCGAATTTACCCTCGTTTAAAAAATCAACACGTGTTTTTAATGCTTCCTGATGGTTTCTCCAAGCCTGTACCGGATTTTCCTGATCTACACGTACTGATTTGAAGATGGCATCCCATAATTGTTCTACCGCATCTTCAGCACCCGGGAACACTTTTTTCGCCCACGACTCTGTAGGAATCGACGCCACGCACCATACGTTCTGATCGCTCATCAATCGATCCATATAGTGTTCCAGCGCTCTGTTACGCACCTTGTTTTGTCTGCTGATGCGCTTAGGATTCACATCTTTCATCAATTCCGGATCCGAAGCGGAAATTCTTAAAAAGGCAGCATCGCGGTCTGCAAGATCGTTCAAAATCGCCACTTCCCCTTGTGGAAATTCATCAAATACAGCGTCTTCTGCCATTTCATATCGCATTTTATCAGTCAGTTCATCAAGCCAACGAACAACAACTTCCCGCGCACCGGTTTCATAAGCCTTTTTGGTAACCAGACGAGCAAACTCCGCACATTCAACAGGCGTTGTAATGACGAGTGTTTGTCCTTTTTGTAAGTTGATGCCTACTTTAACCAACAAATCTGCATATTTTTCAATTTGCTTTTTCATAGTCCCCTCCATCTACTTCAATATAAATTTATCTCCCTTTATCATACCATATAAAAAATATTTTTTATATGGTATTTTTACATTATTTACAAAGTACGACCACACTTAGGACAATAATTGTCATCCGACGCAAGCACCTTGCCACAGTCCGGACACCGCCTTTGAAGAGGCTGCAGTGGTTTCATATCCCAGTAGGTTAACGCCGCCTCACCTGTTTCAATCTGACGCCCTTTTTCTTTCGATACTTCAAAACCCTGCTGACACTGATCGCACAGGATGATATAGTGCTCACCCCATTTGAAAAGCGGTATAAAAAACACATGGAAATAGCTATAGGTTTTAATCAAGCGCCCTCTTGGTTCTTCCTTGCAATTAGGACAAGGAATCGCCTCAAAGCTTTTGACTTGTTTCTGTTTCTGATCGATGCCCATAACGCCTATAAAAAACATCTTCTTCCTCCTATTCACTCAGCAGTAATTTAAAAGTCATCCGCGTATACGTGCCAAATACCGATTCACACTTCAGCGAGGCATGGTGCGCTTTCAAAATCTGCTGACTGATATACAATCCCAGACCGTAGCCTTTGATTTCCTTTGATTCTTGGGTACGGTAAAACAATTCATAGATATGCGCCAATTCCTCTGAACGAATGCCCATGCCTTCATCGTAAACCTCCACCCACAAATCATCATCCCCCGCATGAATTCGAAGGGTAATCAAATCGCCTTGTTTCGTATATTTTACACTATTATTGAGCAAATTTGTAATCACGCGCAAGATATTCATTTGATCCACCCACACCCTTTTCTTTAAATCAGACTCCCATGAAATATCCAGTTGAACTTCTTTGTCAGAGTCTTCATAAAGGTGGGTCAAGTCGAATCTCAAGGCCTCTAAAAAAGACACCACATCGTAGGATTTAAAATCGAATGCCGTCATATGATCCACTTCATACGCAAAATCCAACACATTGTAAATCAAATGTTCGATGTCGTCCACGCCCTTCACAATCCCGGTTTGAAACTTTTCTCGCATAGCTTCATCTTTGATTTCACCACTTTCAAGTCCCCTCGCATAACCCTTGATCAATGTCAAAGGTGTCCTCAAATCATGGGATAACGTTGCAATAAAATCCAGATTCCGACGATTGATCATCTCAAGCTCCCTGTACAAACGGTCGATATAGTGCTTCAATTTTTCATGTTCCAAATCAAAGCTCTTGGCCCCCTCTTGCAGTGCGGATTGAAAACCTAAAATCGCCTTTCGAAGATTATTGACTTCCGTCGGTTCCACATTGATTTCAGCAATCTCCATATCACTGATCGGTGCGTCAAATGGCAATTGGCGCACCATCAAATGCTGAAAACGTTCCTCATCTTCCAGTAGGCGATTGATGGATTCCGTCATGGAGACAATAGGTTTTGAAATAAAATCCGTCAGGTATACGCCAAAAATAATAGCCAGAACAATCGCTACAATCGATAGCATCATGAAATCATAAGCCAATTCCATGGATTTTGCATAAATGTCATCGTATTTGATATAGGATAAAATACGCCAATCGTTAAAGCCCAAATCCTTTTGAAGAATGCGATAGGTTTCACCATCATAGACAATGGTGCTGTTTGATGCAATCCTACTCTTGTCAAATCCAAAATAATCGAATCTGGATGAGATTTTCCTCTTATCCGGATGAGAAACGATATTGTCATAAGAATCGATAATGATATAGTCATTGGATTTTGTCACGTTAAAGTTGTTCAGAAAGTTTGAGAAATAGGTGGCATAAATGGCGACACCCGTATAGCCCACCGTACGCCCTGCACCGTCATAGGTCGGTGCAATCGTAATAACGATTTGGGTATTATCTGCTCGGCTCAAGATGATATCACTGGTGTTGGTCACGCCTTCACGCAAGGCTTTTTGAAAATAGGCCCGACTGCCGACATCGACACCTACCGCCTCAGCCATAGCTGCCGATACGATAATGCCATCATGATTCATCAAAAAAAGGTCGAAATAGAGGAGCTCTTCTTCATTTTTCAAAGCCATCAAATCCGTTAAATAGCGATCCGAATCCACTTGTGAAAAGGAACCATTGAAATAATTGACTACTTTATCCTCTAGACTGAGCCTTTCTGTTTCCAGTACAATCGTCTTGAGAAGCAAGGCCACATTTTCATTGGCACGGTCCAGCTGGGCTGCCATATAATCCTCCGCTTCCTCCACCAAAATTTCACTGGATTTGTTATAGATGAAAACAATAGATAGCAGTACGATCATCATCAACATCATACTGACAATCAATGTCATTTTTCTTTTAATTGTCATACCATCCCCCCTGATATTATTTTACCCTCTTGAACAGACCTTGGAAAGACGTGAAAAACCTACCGCCTATCCAGAGAGTATCCAGATGCGACAGTAGGTCTATCACGCGCTTAATGTATTTTTACTATAAGAAGATATGTCCTATGAGTGCTGCAAGCACCAATGATGCAATGGTTCTTTCAACCCAGACAATCACAATGTCCTTGATAGATAGCGGAATCTCTGTTGACATGATACACGGAATCGATGCTGAAAAGAATAGAACCGCAGAAACAGATACAACACCGATCACATAACGTCCAAGAAGTGCCGCTTCTTTGACAAGCAGCGCCGGTAAGAACATCTCCGCAACCTCGACAGAACTTGCCTTGGCAATCAGCATCGGATCAGGTATTTGAAGGAGTGCTGTAAACGGATAGAAAATATAACCGATCACATCAAACACACCCGTATATTTCGCCAGCACAAGACCTAAAAGACCGATGGAAAGTATAGATGGTAAAATACCCATCGCCATTTTGAAGCCGTCTACAAGGTTTGCCGTAATATTTTTGCCAAGGCTTTCCGATTTTGCCGCTGCCGTCAAACCTTCGTTTAAAGCATTGCCTAAAATATTGCCTGATACCGATTCTTCTTCTATGACCTCGCCAAAGATATTGGTGTCCGGCTTTTTAGAAAGTGGATAAATCCGCACTGTAATCGCTGTAACGACAAAGGTAATGACTAGGGTTGTCCAGAAATAGAAGTTCCACATATCCATCAGTCCCAAAGTTTTGGCCACGATAATCATAAATGTCGCGCTGACCGTTGAAAATCCAGTCGCAATAATCGCCGCTTCTTTCGCGGTGTATTTCCCCTCCTTGTACACTCGATTGGTAATCAATAAGCCGATAGAGTAGCTGCCTACAAAAGATGCCACTGCATCAATGGCGCTACGTCCCGGTGTTCTCCAAATCGGTTTCATGACAGGTTGCATGATGACGCCAATAAATTCCAATAGACCATATCCTACTAGGAATGCCAAAAATACCGCACCAATTGGTACAATAAGGCCTACGGGAATCACCAGCTTATTGTATAAAAACGGCACCATATCCGCTTCAAAGAGCCACGCCGGTCCTTTGCCAGTCACTGCTAAAATCGCCACACCCAATCCGACGACTTTGGCAATTGAAAAAACAGTAGTGACCGCATCCTTGTTCCAGCTCTTGTTAACAAAGGGATATGCCGCACCTAAGATAATGACAATTAAACCGTAGTATGGCATAAGCCCCGGCGCCGCACCCTTAATCATCGTAACAACATGATCCAGTGGAATCGTCTTTGTTCCGCCTATTGTAATAGGAATGAAAAACATAAAAATTCCTATTAAACTTAAAAATACAAACTTGAACCAATCACTGCTACTAATCTTTTGCTCTTGTGCTATTTTTTCCATAAATATTCCTCCCCACTATTCGTTATATTCATTTTAATATTTAATTTTCTGAATATTTCGATTGTGACGCATTTTAGATAAGACTGTCATAGAACTGTCATCAACAGGAAAATTTTTACACAAACATTGACCCTCGAATTTGATATAATTTGAATGAGGTGATTTTAGTGAATATTTTAGTCGTAGATGATGATAAAAATATCGTTTCAATGATCAGTGATTTCCTGATCATCAATCAACTGACGCCGATCTCTGCCTATACTGCAGAAGAAGCTATGACACGTATCGCCGAACGCCCCGTTGACTTGATCGTACTGGATGTCAATCTTGGCGAAGCCAGCGGTTTTGAACTATGCAAAAAAATTAGAGAAGCGTCAAATGTGCCGATTATCTTTTTGACCGCAAAAATAGCCCAGTCCGATAAAATACTTGGACTGGGCATTGGGGGCGACGATTACCTAACGAAGCCTTTTGATCCGCTAGAATTGGTGGCCCGTATCAAATCCAACTTACGACGTTCCAAGGCCTATGGTGAGCCTTCAAAAGAGACGACTGAACTTCATTGTCATCACATCATTCTCAATACGGAAACCCGTTCTGTCACGGTAGCTGATACGCCCATTGAGCTTTCTGCCACCGAATTCCATCTTCTGAAATACCTGATGAAAAACAGCAACCGCATTCTTAGTCGCCAAGAATTGTTAATCAACGTCTGGAACAGTGACCTTTATACGGAAAATACCGTCAACACCTACATAAAACGCTTGAGGGAGAAAATAGAGTTTGACAAAAATTTTCCCGAAATACTCATTACCATTCGCGGAGAAGGTTATATTCTTAAAGCATGACATTTATAAGGTCTTGAACTGATCCACCTGTGATTTCAACGTATTGGAAATTTCCTTATTTCGGCCAGACAAATCGTTAACCATGATAATGCTGGAACTTTGCTCTTCTGTTGATGCGGATATCTCTTCACATGCAGACGACAAGCTCTCAGTCAAGGTTGACAGTACATTGACTACTTGCATAATCTTATCCTTATTATACGCGACTTCATCGGTGACTTGGACAACGCTTGCCATAGAGCCGACGAGTTCATTGACTGACCCTTCAATTTCCTTGAATATTTCCTGAGTCTGTTTCAACGTTGCCATTTGTTTTTCGGTAACCTTGGTCACTTCACCGATATTCATCGTAGCATGGAGGGTCTTTTCATTGATATTGGTGATGATGCCCTCCACTTGTTCTACCGTCTGATTGGTGGCCTCCGCCAAATCACGGATTTCACTGGCTACAACTGCAAATCCACGTCCAGCTTCCCCTGCTCTTGCCGCTTCGATGGAAGCATTCAAGGCGAGTAGATTGGTCTGAGTGGCGATCGTTTTGATCTCTTCCATAAAGGATTTCATTGCTTCAACAGTAGCCTCTATTTCACCGATACCTTTTGAAGCCGTATCGGTCTTATCAATACTTTCATAAGTCACTTTGGAAAGTTCTCCGATGATGACTTCACCTTTTCTGCTCAGACTTTCAACATTGACGACTTGTACATTCACCGAATTGATGCCCTCTTGGCCCTTAACGACCACCTCACCCAACTCAGTGGCGCTGACATTGACCTTTTCACTTTCAGAGGCCTGTTCTTGAGCTTGAATAGCCAAGGATTCCGCCGCTTTTGCGGTTTCCTCTACAGCTTTTGAGGTCTCATTCATGATCTCAGTCAAAGCGTCTGATCCATCATTGACTGCAGTGGCATCTTTCTTAAGTTCAACAATCAGTGCACTTAAGGTCACCCGCATCTTTTCAACCGCTCTAGCAATGGTACCTAGATCATCGGTCGCATTAAGCAATTTGCGATCCTGTTCCACTGTAAAGTCACCACTGGAAATAACGTCTAACTGTTGGCTTAATACCTTCAAAGGCTTCATCAATTTTTGGATGCCAAACAGCGTCATGAGGATAGCCAATACGATGAGTATAGCTGCCGTCATCA
>JAFGTX010000295.1 GCA_016938815.1 Clostridia bacterium
AAAACCAGTGGTGTGTCTGATAAGCTGAGGCATAAAATTCCCTCCATTTCGTGCACCTATTTCCAATATGAAAATCCTGTCTTCCTGATCACGGATCGCCTCAACATTAATGCCACCAGTCATATATCCGACATCTTTTATGAGGCTTTTGACCTCTTCATGTACCCTTGACATAATGTCATTATGAAAAAGACTGGGGACTATGGTTGAAAAAGGAGCCATATTGTTAACTTTACTAAAATATTGGTCGCCGAGAAGTAGAAATATCACTTCCCCGTTCAGAACAAATCCCTCACCGTGAATTTGAGGTCCTTTCTTGTCTATGAACTCCTCAAGAATCACTCTCCCGCCCCTCGAATATGCCATTGATCTTTTAAAGTAGTTGTCGAAATCATTTTTATTGACAACCCTGAAGATCCCTTTACTTCCACTTGAATCGACTGGCTTTAGGACCGCAGCCTGGCTAAAGTCAAGGCTTTGAAATTCTCTTTTTTTAACTCCTGAAATAAACCATGGCGTCGGGTAACCTTTCTCACGGAGAAACTGTCTGAATAAATATTTGTTAGACAGGATCTCTACTGTTCTATACGGGCTCCCAACCAAGTTCATCTGCTCTGCAACAAATGCAGCTGACGGAGCTCCCGGGTCTGAGGCATATGAACTAATAGCGTCAATTTTACACTCCATTGCCAGCCTTAGAATTGCGTCCTTATCTACCGTATTCACATTATGGTATTCATGAGCATATTTATGCCCCGGATTCAATGGTAAATAATCAGCTGTTATTACGTATAAACCCCTGTCCTTAGCGTACTTTATTAATGGGATCTGAGAATTCGCTCCCCCTAATATTAAGATTCTTTCCTTCATTTTGTTATTTGCCTACGCTAATTCTGACTCAGATATGTTAAATTCTATTCTGAAGGATTTCTTCGCCAATAAACATATTGGTTCTTTTCAAACTTAAAATCCACCTGTTGATAAACTGCAAAAATGAAATCAGGATTGGCAATGAATCCGAAGTTAACTCACGTAAGGATATTTCTTTGGAAAGCCGGATAAGCCTTATTTGCAATATGAAATAATGAATAACAGGATATTGCATTTTTCAGGCCGCCGATAATAAGTTTACTTTTATGGTATATTCATTCATACTTGCTCGTAGCAGATAAGAACAAAATAAAAACCGGAAAATTAACCTGAATTAAATATTCCACCAGGGCGAATAGCTCCATTAAACAGCAGAATTTTGATATAGTTGATTTTATTATCTGATAATCCTTCTGTTAATTATATTCGAATGATTGCCTCAGAAACCCTTTCTATATCATTTTGATCCATGGACGGGTAAATTGGAATGCAGAGGACCTGAGAGGCTAATTTTACTGCTACAGGCAGGTTGGCTGGATCCGATGAAGCCAGTCCGCGATACGTAGGAAACTGGCTGATAAGCGGGTAGAAGTACCTACGCCCGAATATGTTGCTTTCCTTTAGTTTCTCATAGAGAGCATCGCGACTCATGCCATAAGACATTTCATCCAAAAGAATGGGGAAGTAAGTGTATGAGTGCTCTATTCCAGGAATGTCATGAAGGATTCTAATTCCCGGGACGCTCGCCAGCCTTTCCCTGTAAGACTCAGCGATCGCCCTTCGTTTACTTATGTATTCACTCACGTGCTTTAGCTGCACCAAACCGTAAGCTGCCTGAATTTCATTCATCTTGGCATTTATACCCGGCTCGACAACCGTAACCTCATTTGCAAAACCAAAGTTCTTAAGAAAATCGATACGATTCTTCGTCTTTTCATCGTGGCATATTATTGCGCCCCCTTCAATTGTATTGAACGCTTTGGTGGCGTGAAAACTCAGTATGGAGAGATCTCCATAGTTCAAAACAGAGTTCCCTCCTATCTTTACACCAAAGGCATGAGCCGCATCATAAATAAGCTTAAGGCCATAAGTATCAGCAATCTGCTGAAACCTATCAAGGTCACAAGGGTTACCATAGACGTGAACAGGCATTATTGCTGTTGTCTGGGGTGTGATGGCAGCCTCCACTTTCTCCGGATCAAGATTAAAGTATTCAGGCTCTATGTCAGCAAAGACCGGCCTGATGTTGTTCCACCACAGCGAATGAGTGGTAGCTACAAAGCTGAACGGCGTTGTAATGACCTCGCCCGTTATCCGCAAAACCTGCAGCGCGGTAACTAGAGCAAGAGTTCCGTTGGCAAACAGGGACAGATGTTTCACTCCAAGATACTCTGCCAGTTCCTGCTCGAATTGCCTGTGAAACGGCCCGTTGTTTGTCAGGATACGGTTTTCCCAGATCTGTT
>JAFGTX010000296.1 GCA_016938815.1 Clostridia bacterium
GATACAGCACCTGAGGCTTGTCCTCAGTGTAAAGCACCAGCAGATCAGTTCATTGAGAAAGCTGATACTGAAATGACTTGGGCAGATGAACACTTCATTGGTGTTGCTAAAGGCGTTGAAGAAGATATTATTGAAGCATTAAGAGCAAACTTCATGGGTGAGTGTACTGAAGTGGGTATGTACCTTGCTATGAGTAGACAAGCAGATAGAGAAGGATTCCCAGAAGTAGCGGAAGCTTACAAGAGAATTGCTTTTGAAGAAGCAGAACATGCTGCAAAATTTGCTGAATTACTTGGTGAAGTTGTTACTGATTCTACTAAGAAAAACATCCAAATGCGTGTAGATGCTGAGCATGGCGCTTGTATGGGTAAAAAAGAATTAGCAACATTAGCTAAACAAAGAGGCTATGATGCTATTCATGACACAGTACATGAAATGTGTAAAGACGAAGCAAGACATGGTCAAGCCTTCAAAGGTCTTCTTGACAGATATTTTGCTAAGTAATTTATAAAGGCACATTAAAAGACGTCATCAGTTGATGATGTCTTTTTTTCATATAAGGGTAGCACCTTGATAAAATGTTTCGGTACTATATAATAATACTGAAAGAATTTCTAAGAAGGAGGCATAATAGATGATCAAAGTCGTAGCAGATAAATATGTAAATGAGGAAAATAAGGCAGAATTTCTAAAGATTGCTTCAGAATTAATTGTTGAAAGCAGAAAAGAAGAGGGCTGTATTTCATATGGTATTTTTGAGGATATTACAGACAGTTCCCATGTATCTTTTATTGAAGAGTGGGCTGATGAAGAGGCTGTCTTGAGACATGGTCAATCGGAGCATTATAAAAAGCTGATTCCACTTCTTGGGCCACTGTGTTCTAAAAATGGCTCTATTTATCGCTACAAAACAATTGAAGACTAGATAGAGGTGCCTTTTGATATTAGAAATCGATTATAGAATAAAACAACTTGAGATAGAAGCGTTGTTGACCTGCTATCATTTGGAAGAAGTGAGGGGATATTGCGGTCATTGTAGTAATTATGGTAAAAACTATACTTGTCCGGAATTTGATTTTACAACAGAAGATTATTTAAAGGATTATCATTATGTGACTATTATTAGAACCCGCATTCCTTCGGATAGAATCAAAGCAAATTTGCAAACGCTAAAGCAAATGGATTTTCCCTCAACTGTCTTTGATAGATATGAAGGGGAATATAAGGATGACTGTGATAAGTGGCATAAAAAATTAAGCATGTTTATTTATGAGCAGGCAAAAGATATCATGACGGAAAGATTGAACAATATGGAAGCGACATTTGAAGGTGGTTTAGGTCTTGTGCCAGGTTGCTGTACCGCATGTAAGGTCTGTTCCAAAGTCTTGGGTAAAGCTTGTCATAAGGAAGGCGCTTTAAGATACTCACTGGAAGCACTGGGATTCCTTGTTTCAGATGTCTATAAGTTGGCATTTGACGAAACTTTGCAGTGGACGGAAGATTTGCTACCGGAAAGTTTTGGCACATGTAGTGCATTTCTCTCTAAGTCATTGTTGGATATAGAACTATTGCAAGCAGAATTGAAAGGCATGGTCATTCAGATTGGTTAGGGAGGACAAAATGAGACGATTGATTATAGATACAGATACAGGCAGTGATGACGCGGTAGCCCTTATTATGGCTTTAAAATCGCCAGAGATTACTATTGAGGCGATTACAACGGTGTCGGGCAATGTCCCTTTGATACAGGCGAGTCAAAATGCTTTGATGGCAATAGAGGTGACCAAACGAGCGACACCGCCTGTTTATGCTGGTGCAAATCAACCTCTGAAAAGACCGCTTATGACGGCAAGAGATGTGCATGGTCAAGACGGCATGGGGGATCAAGGGTTGATTCACCCAACTGGGCGCCTTGCTGAGGGCGATGCTGTGGACAAGATTATTGAGCTGGTAGAGCGTTATCCTGATGAAATTGAGATTATAACTATTGGGCCAGTTACTAATATTGCAAAGGCCATTCTTAGAGCATCTGAGGTCATGAAAAGGGTAAAGCATATCTATGCCATGGCAACGGGTGGTTTTGGTCCTGGAAATATAACACCAGTAGCGGAATTCAACGTCTATGTGGATGCTGAAGCTTTTGAGATTATGTTGAATTCAGGGATTGACATCACTATTGTAGGTTTTGATATTTGCCTTGGCGATGCCGCTTTCGACAAAGAAGAAATTGAGCATATCAGAAATTCAGGAAAGCCGGAGGCGGTTTTTGCTATTGAATGTAATCGCAGTAAAATAGACTGGAACCTAAAACGTTATAATCGGTACTGTATCAATTGGCCTGATCCTCTTGCCATGGCTGTAGCGCTTTGGGAGGATATTGTGGTTGAAAGTGTACCCGCTCACTGCTATACCTGCACAATCGAAGAGCCGGCATATGGGCAGGTGATTGTGGATACAAGTTTCTTTGGCAATAAGACCAAAGCCTTTAATGCCCAAGTGATCAGAAGGATTGATTCGGCAAAGTACAAGGCTCGAGTGATTGATTTGTTAACAAAATAGTTGGTGATGAGTTGGACAAAGAAGCGCAAACAAGGATAGGAAGACTTGGTTTAATTGCTGTACCATCATCTATAAGGAGGTGAGAAAAATAGATTTCATACAAGATTTGCAAAGAGCTATCGATTATATGGAAAACCATATTCTTCAGCCGATTACTTATGAAGATGTTGCAAGAGCACTCTATGTTTCCAGCTATCATTTCCATAGAAGTTTTAGTTTGGTGACAGGGATGACTGCCAATGAATATATACGCAACAGAAGATTGTCTATGGCAGGTCAAGAACTGATCTTATCGGATTTAAAAGTAATCGATATGGCTTATAAGTACGGTTATGAGACGCCAGAAAGCTTTACCAAGGCATTTACAAGATTCCATGGTGTGACGCCAAATGTTGCGAGACGCTCAAGTGTTGAATTGAAATTATTTAATCGCCTTCTAATCAAAATCAAATTGGAAGGTGGTATAGCGATGGAATACAGAATTGAGAAGAGAAAACCCTTTACCTTATTAGCGGCGGTTGAAGAGTTTCGGAATGAGTCTGTTTCTGAAGAGGGTAATACAGATATTCCGGATTTTTGGAAGCGATGTGGAGAAGCAGGTGTTTTTAGAGATTTAAAGAAGGAGACTGGTCAAGGAGATCTATATGGGGTCTGTGCGCCGATTTCAAAAGAAAGCGACTATTTCAAATACGGCATAGGCACTATTTTTCAGGGAACTGTTCCACTAGAGGGCTATAGTCTTTGGGAGGTAAAACCAAGTTTGTGGGCAGTATTTAAATGTATGGGTGAGAATCCTGACTGTATCGGTGACACGTGGCATCGCATTTTCTCAGAATTTTTACCGGGATCAGACTATCAAATGTTGGATGATACAGATTTTGAACTTTATTCTGAAGACTTTGAAGCAGGGTGTTTTTGTGAGATTTGGATTCCTATTGAGAAGAAAGATAAATAGTTCTCTAGAGATGGATTAGTCCGGCAATTTTTTTGCCGGACTTTTTTTATACATGTTTATATGGAATCGGTTTTGTACTTTATCCTAGATTTCTGTATATAGAATGGTATTTTCTGGTGTTTTAAAGGCTTTACGCTTTATAATCGGTAAACCGAGTTCATCAGAAAGTTCTCGGATGAGATCTTTGGCGGGCTTTTTCAATT
Organism: Clostridia bacterium; assembly: GCA_016938815.1. GTDB lineage: Bacteria > Bacillota > Clostridia > Peptostreptococcales > Acidaminobacteraceae > JAFGTX01. The sequence continues at coordinate 3,718 of JAFGTX010000296.1, forward strand.
TTTCGTGAATGACAAAGGCATCTATGCCGCCATCAATCGATTGGATGCATTTTTTAATGCTTGTCATACCTGCACCATCTACATAAGTGTCATTTTCAATCCAGCGGCTGGGTAGAATGTGTGTTAAATTGACAGGATGCGTTGGGTGTAAGACTGCATCGGTAATAGTATTTTCAAAATGAACACCACCGACATAGAGAACGGTTGGGTATTTTTTATCCTCGGCGAAAACATCCATAATGGCATCGGCGATGACTGTAACAGCTGTTGTGTTATTATAACTCTCACTGGTGCTGCCGATTTCTATATCCACAAGAGGCGCATGTAAGTCATTGAGCCAATCTACATGACCGCCATAGACGATACCAGACCAGTGGGTGGCTTCTGTAGTTACCGTGAAATCGTCAAGTTGAGCGGCGACCCTGTAATGTTCCAGTGCACGAGCTATGTTGGTTGCATAAATAGGTTTGCTAGGTGGAAAATGAGCGGATGTTACATCGCCGACGGTATGAATGGCTAAAATTTTATCCGGTGCATTTTGACCACCATGCCAGTTGACCATGCCGATTAGTGAAACATCCTTCAGCTGATCCAGTACCGACTGATACCGAAATTGATCCTGGCAGAGCACGACGTTAGTTCTAATAAAGAGAAATTGATTGTTGTCGCTGTCTTTGTATTCAAGGACGGCATAATCATCAACTTGCCACTCCAATTCAGATAACTTGTATTTGTCTTGGATTGCTGCCATGACTTGTGGTGCGACCTCATCTCGTTCTGCGTTCATACACATAAAATACACTGCTGTTTGCATGTGAAACCCCCTTTATTTAAACTTCTATTTAACGGTTACTTGGTTACGACCGTTTTCTTTACTGATGTATAAATTTTCATCTGCTTTTTTTATCAAGTTTGAAGCTGTATCTTCATCGTTTATGATGGCGCCACCAATGGATATGGTCACTTGCAAGCGCTCGTCGTTGTGGTTGATAGATGATTTTTCAGTTAACACACGAATTCGATTAAGAATCATATCCAGCTGACTTTCAGTGACGTTGGCAAAGATACCTAAAAATTCTTCACCACCCCAACGTCCGATAATATCACCACTTCGTGTCATTGCACGAAAAACTTTGGCAACCATTTTTAAGACTTCATCACCGATATCATGGCCGTAGTTATCGTTGAAATTCTTGAATTTATCGATATCGAACATCGCCACACCAAAAGGTATTCCGAGCTCTCGGAAGGTGGCGAGTTGATTTTCGAGGCTGTTATCCAGATACCGTCGATTAGGCAGTCCTGTCAATTGATCTTGATAGGCGATGATTTTTAGTTCATCTAGATCTTTTAGAAAGGCCGTTTGTGAAGACTCATCTGTAAATGTTTCTACAGCACCGATGATTTCATCATGCTCATAAATAGGCATGATATGCACAGCAACCGGTACGCGGTGACCATCTTTGTGATGGAGATAAACCAGTGTATCTCTAATTTCTCCATCCGTTAGTGATTGGTGCAGTGGACAGCCAGCTTTGCAAAGTTCAGTTCCAGAGCTATCCACATGATTTAAGATATTGTCATAGCAATGATGTCCTAACACTTCTGACGAAGAAAAGCCTGTAATTATTTCGGCAGCCTTATTCCAAAAAGTGATTTGTCGCGACTTATCGACGAAATAGACACCGTCTTTGACGCCGTTTAGTATATATTGATAGATAGATTTTGAAGGCATAGGAGACTCCTTTCGTTTATAATGCTTTTATTATATTATAGCCTTTTCACAATAAATTAAAAACATTAATAGAAAAATGTGATACAATACATGAGTTAGGTTATAAATAAGGAAACTATAGAGTGAGCAGGGAGTAACATGAAAACATTTGAAACATATGAATTGGAAGATAGATTGATTAGCGGCCTTAAAGCGGAAGGTATTGTTAGTCCAACGGAGATACAAGATAAAGCCATTCCACTTTTGATGGCAAACAAAGATGTGATAGGGGAAGCGGTAACGGGAAGTGGCAAGACGCTGGCTTACCTTTTGCCTGCCTTCCAAAAGATAGATGAGAACAGTAAAGACTTACATACTTTGGTCTTGGCACCGACCCATGAGTTGGTCATCCAGGTGAATAACGTCATCAAATCCCTTTCGGATGCTTCTGGGAAGACTGTGCGTTCGGTTGCTATTTTAGGTGAAGTTAACATTAAGAGACAGGTAGAAGCACTAAAGGCGAAACCGCATATCATCGTCGGTACACCGGGTCGTATTTTGGAATTGATTGAAATGAAGAAGATCAAAGCTCATCAAGTGAAGACCATCGTTATAGATGAAGGCGACAAACTCCTTTCTGATGACAACATCAGTACGGTTCAGCGGGTCATCAAGACAACCCTTCGCGACCGTCAATTGTGTATCTTTTCAGCATCGGTCAATGCCGTAGCCATTGAACGTGCAGAGGCGTTAATGAAAGAGCCTGCACTGATACAGTTGAGTGAAGAAAAAGTGAATATGGATATCTCACATTATTGCATACTGACTGAGAAGCGTGACCGAATTAATACGCTAAGAAAAGTTATCCATGCGGTGAATCCTAAAAAGGCCATTGTTTTCATTAATATGAATGAAATGGTGCAGGAAGTGGAATCCAAACTGCGTCATCATAAGATTCAGGCCGTAGGTATTTTCGGTAACGCCAGAAAGGCAGATAGAAAACAGGCATTGGACGCTTTCAGAAGTGGCGAAGCCAATGTTTTGATTGCATCTGATCTTGTAGCAAGAGGGTTGGATTTACAGGATATCACCCATGTTATTAGCTTGGACGTACCACCAAATCTGAATGAATATGTGCATCGTGCCGGCAGAACCGGTAGAGCGGGTAACAAAGGTGTGGCGATTTCCATTATTACAGAAAAGGATGTCAATGCACTGATGAAAATCGAAAAACAACATCATATCGAATTTGAAGTGAAGGAAGTGAGACAGGGGAAACTTGTCGAGCCGAAACGCTAGAATGATTGAAAGCCCACTGGATTCCAGTGGGCTTTACTTGTTTTATGCTTCAAAGAAACTTTCATGATTCACGAAGAAGTCGAATTTCGCAGGAATTTCTTTTACTGTGTGACTGTCTTTGTCCTCATAATGTGCTTGGATCGATTCGAGGATATGATCCCATGACCAAAGGCTATCATCAAGGCCGAGGTAGTCCTTAACGTTTTCTGAGCTAGTTGGTACGACTGGATGAAGCAGTGTCAGACAGACCTTAACGCCGTAGAACATGTCAGCAAGGACTTGTAGGCGCATTGCGTTGTTATCTTCAGCATCGGCAATCTTCATTTCTCTTGACCAGTATTTACTTAGTTTTCTGATGACGTTGTCTAGTGTGATGATGACACGGTGGAATTCATGTTGTGCCATGTTGCGCTCGTATTCGTAAACGGCTTTTTCCATCATATCTGTGATTTCGTCGCTGATCGCGTTGGTTGGAATCGCCCAGTTATTGTATTTTTCGCTTGTGTAGAAGCATGAACGCACCATACGGTTAAATACCTTTGTCAGTAGGAAACCGTCTTTGAGTACTGGATCTTCAGCTTTGTTGGTGAAAGTTTCATCCAGTGCCATCGGGTTGAAGCTGACGCTTCTCTTTGAAAGGCCAAGGCTTAGGAAATGCATTCTAAGTTGGTCGCTCGTATAGTAGTCTAGCAACTCGTGTGCCATAGGTGGCTTGATTGCACCTGAACTGCTGGCTTTTTCATTCATAAAGAGTATATGGTGGTTGGCAACCAGTGTTGGGAAGTTCATCTCTGAAATATCCAGTGCACTCATGTCTTTTGATGCACTAGGGTTTTCAGAAGCATAGTAACCCATCAACATAGCCATTTCAGGTAAGCCGTAGAAATGGATATTGTCTTCGCCAATGAACTGATAGACCTTTGCTTCTGGGTCTGTCCACCATTTGGTCCATGAATCCTTGCTGCCAATCGAATCCAAATAGGTTTTCGTAAAGGAAATTGGTGCCCAAAGTGACTCAGGCCATACCCAGAAAGTCAAATCTTTCAAATCCTCTTTTTCAGGTACAGGCACACCCCATTCGATGTTACCGGTCAATCTGAAAGGCGTGATGGTTTTACCTGAACGGTAACGCACATTGCTGCCGTCTAGCAGTTTCTTTGCAACGTCACGTTCATCAAGAGAATTGAAGTTGAATGTCACCGATGGTTTCTTTTCGATATCTTCTAATGTACCACCAAGAGAAGCGATGAAGTCTTCTGAAAGCGGTTCGAATTCTTTTCTTGTAATATGAATTGCCGGTGGCAATAAGAACTCTTCCAGTGTACGGATTACAAGAGGTCTTACACTTCTGTCATTTTTGAGGTTTTCAACAAGGGCTTTCAAAGGCTCTGCGAAACGCTCCAAATCGAAGTACCAGTTGCTTGTATTTCTAAGCTCTGGTTTTTCTCCGGAAAGCACACTGATCGGATCGATCAAATCCTCCGGTGGGTATTGATGTCCTAAGTCGCATTCGTCTGCATAACCTTTTTCGGAAGGACAGCCTTCATAAGGACATTTACCAAGGACTTGACGACCATTTAAATAGATGTCGTGAATTGGATCGTAGAATTGAGGACAGCTCAACTCTTTTAAGAAACCGTGGTCATAAAGGAGGTTGAAAACCTCTTCAGAAACCTTATTGTGCTTCTTGCCGCTGTCGCCAAAGGCAGAAGTGGCATAAAGACTAAGATTGACGTCATAGTTTTCTAAAGTTTGTTTTTGTCTTACGTGGAAATTGTGAACATAGTCTTCTACAGTGATGTCCACGTTCTCTTTTTCACAGTGGTTTTTATGGCTGGTGATAATCGGTGAACCGTAGCAGTCGGTTCCGGAAACAAAGATGACGTTGTCTTTGCCGATTCTATCCTTTAAAAATCTTGCATAAGTGTCGGCGTGTACGAATACACCACCGATGTGGCCGAAGTGCAAATCCTTATTGCCATATGGCATACCGCCGGTGATGACGGCACGCTTTGGAAATTCAGGTCTTCTAATGTGTTTATTCATGGTAATTCCTCCCTCATACTTATCTTTATCCATTACGACTTGTTTTTACTCAATTAAAAAGCCCCTACAGTTATTAACCGTAGGGGCGAGATATCGCGGTGCCACCCTATTTTGCTTAAATAAAGCCTTGTCGAGTACAGTCATACTCTAGTCCTATAACGCGAACAGACGTCATTGTATCATTTGCAATCCACAATGAAGCTCCAAGTCTTGTTTCCCAAACCATGGTACTACCCACTTTCACCAACATGGGTTCTCTGTAAGTCCATTTGAAAGGTACTTTTCTTTTCACAGCCTCTAATACCAAAGAGTATAAAGAACTATCGGCCGAATGTCAAGGTCGATTTCACCAGACTATTTTTTAGCGATGAAAATATCTCGATTGACCGCTTGTTCCACCCAGTGTTCAAAGCCATCATAAGGTGCTTCTCTGAGTACTTTGTAACCTGTTTTTTCGAAGATCGCTTGTAAGGATTCATGCTTCAAGGTGAAGTTGTTGTAGGCAATCACCACAGTGCCACCTTTTTTCAGGACACGATGCCAAGCGAGGGCTGCACTTTCGAGAAGCTTTGTCATATCAATAGGCTGGCTTTTGGACGTACCGCTGTGCTGAACGCCATAAGGGATATCCGTCGCAATGACATGAAAAGAATCCTTCTTATAATAGTCGTTAACATCGAGGGTATTGCCGCTGGCAAATTGAACGATGCGACGATTCTTATTCTTGTAGTTTTCTGCTGTATCCGCCGTTTCGATGGTGTATTTGATACCTTTTTTCTGCTTATTGATGATGATGGTCTGATGGGATGCTTCGTGCTTGTATTTATGGTATTTCAGATAGCGTTTCATATATTTATCGATTTCTTCGCAATCTTTGCTGTTGATTTCAACACCAGACACGTTATAACCCATGATGAGGCCTTGATAAAGTGTCGTGCCACGACCGCACATCGGGTCGAGGATGTTCAAAGGCTGATTGAAGTTTTTCGCAAAATCGCTGGAAAAGATGCCGACGTTGATCATCATGGCCGTGAAGTCTTCGTTGGTTTTTCCGCTGTATTTGAGGATGCTTGAAAGATCCTCCTTAAAGTAAGAAGTTTTAGTGGTGTTGAGAGGTCTCAACATGTCACCTAAGATCTCAAACAAGATGAAATTCGATGAAATTTGATGTAGTGCTTTGAGTACCATTTCATCAATAGGTGGCATTTCGAAACAGTAAAGTTCAACGCCGTTTATGACTTCATAGTTGTCATTTTCAATAGTGATGTTCAGCGCGTTTGCGATTACCGTCAACTCGCCGACTAATAGGTGTTTCGTTGCATCAAAGTAGCGTGTATTCTGATGCGGGTATCTCAGTATTCCGTATTTCATTCATGCCTCCACAAGGTTAGTTTCAAATGAATTATACCACAGAATATTGAACAGGTAACACCTCTTTATGATATGATGTAATTTAAGAAGTTCAACATCAAAATGGCCTAGAGGTGAGCGTATGAAAAAAGAATACATAGAAGCGTTTGAAAGCCTTATAAAGGAATTTGCACAGGTCTACAAGGCACAGGGTATTATCGTTGGTATTTTGGATGACAAGGACCTTTTATACCAAAGATCATTTGGATATAGAAATGTGGAGAAGGAGCAACCGATTGATGAAAATACGATTTTTGGAATTGCGTCCATTACGAAATCCTTTACGGTGATCCGTTTAATGCAACTGGCGGAAGCGGGCCTTATTGATTTGGAGACACCACTGGATGAACTTTATGAAGATTGGCAGTTGCCGAAGGAACATACGCCAAAGATCAAGCATCTTATGAGTCATGTTGCTGGATTTTACCCTCAGGAGCGTTTCTTGATGAAGGATGTGGCGGATGAATTGGGCCTTGAGGCAAGTGCTCTACATGAGTCCTTGGAACTTTCCAAACGAGGCATTGATATGATCATCGCACGTTTAAATCAGTCCAAATTATTTATCGGACCGCCGGGGGAATATTTCAGTTACAGTAATTTCAGCTTTGGAATTTTAACGGATTTGGTCGAGCGATTTTCAGACGAAAGCAGTTATGCAGCGTCTGTGATGAATCACATCATAAAGCCTATGGGGCTTGAACATACTTTTTTTGATTTTGAGCGTACGAAGAACGAATCGAATATCACAAGACTTTATACTGCAGAAAAGGATGGTGTAAAAGTAACTGACGACTATATGGATGCAGGATTTGTTTTGCTTGGTGGTGGCGCTATTAAGTCTACTTTAAAAGATTTGCTGACCTATACGCGGCTTTATCTGAACGATGGTGTTGTCAACGATGTTCGGATTTTGGAAAAGGCCTCTGTCGATGCCATGATGCAGGAAAGAATTGTCTACAAGGATGGTCAGGGATACGGTTATGCTCTGGTCACTGGCGATTTGGACGATATGCGCTATGTGGGACACAGTGGTGGCCTGACGGGTGTGTCCAGCTTTTTCGGATTCAACAAAACAAGTGGAAAAGGTGTCGTCGTCTTATGCAATACCGGCGGTGTACCGGCAACGGCCATCGGTATGGCAGCGCTACGCCTAGCTCATGACCTTTATCCGGATTACAAGACCTTCAACTATGTGGATGGTATTTGGTCCGATGATGCGATCCAGAAAACACTGGGGACTTATATCAGTAAAGAGGGCGACCATGCAGAGGTAGTTTTAAGAGAGGGACAGGTTAAAATCATCGCAAACGGTGTTTTGAAAGATTGTCGTACGATTAGGGATGATCTGATGCTGATTGTAAGTGAGATGGAGGAAAGTCAGTGCAGAATCCTTAGAAATTCAGAAGACGAAGTCTATGCCCTTTATTTGGGATCAAGGATTATTCCCAAAGTAGGATAGGCTTGTTATAATAGACTTATCGAAAGTAAGGAGACTGGGTTAAATGGCTAAAAAGAAGAAGGGTGTCGAGCTGCAAAAGGATGTATACGATCAATGTGTGGCGCATTTAAGACGCTATTTTGATACGGAGATGGACGAACCTATCGGGGCATTACAGGCGAGTATGCTGCTGGATTATATACTTGAGCATTTGGCACCACATATGTACAATCAAGGGATTGCGGATATGCAAACCTACATGCGGGAACGGGTTGAGGATATGTTTGCCTATATGAAATAATGCGTGTAACCGGGGGAACCTTATGAAAATCATCAATAGGAAATGGATTGCAAGCGGTATGGTCGCTATGACCTTACTTGCCAGCGGTTGTCAGACCAAGGTGGCGATGCCGGATACGGTTGAAAGCCATTATATGGCAGCGGAAAAACTGGTAATCATGGCATCTTACGAGGAAGCATTGACTCAGTATGACGCTGCGATGGTCTGTCTGCAAACAGGGGATGCTGCACAGACAGCGAACGTTTCGAAGGGCATTTTGAACTTCAATATCGGTTATTGCTATGAGCAGATTGGGGATTATGAACATGCCATCGAGTACTACACTGCGTCGGGTCAAGACCAAGAGTCTGCCATGCTGGCACGTGTTGCTCTAGGCGGCGTGTATTTCAAAATGAAAAATTATGAGGCAAGCAAGGCTTGTTATGAAGAAGCGATTGATTTAGAGGCGGATGCTTATGAAGCATACGTTAATTTAAGTGCGGTTTATTCCCTTGAAGAGAATGATGAATATGCCTTGTTCCTTTTGACTAAGGCGATCGATATAGATGGTGACAAACCGGATGCCTACGTGAATCGAGCCTATATTTATGCTTGCCTGGGCAATGAGAAAGAGATGAATGCGGACATTCAAAAGCTCAGGAATATGAATTTTGCTGGCTTGGATGTGTATGTGAAAATATTTAATGATACCTTACAGGAGGTTGAGCGTTGAGAAAGCATTTGCGAATAGTGGTGATAGCTGTGCTGCTTAGTCTACTATGTCATCAAAGCGCCTTTATGGCGTCAACCGAATGGACCGAACGGTCGATTATAATCGCAGGAGATGAGTACTTTCCGCCCTTTGAATACGTAGACACCAATGGCGTATACAAAGGGTTTAATATCGATATCATGCATGCGATTGCCATTGAGATGGGGTTGGATATTAATATCGTCCCAATGCGCTGGCGTGATGCTCGTATTGCCTTAGAAGCAGGCCGGGTAGATGTGATTGAGGGTATTACTGAAACTGATGAAAGAAGAGAGCGCTTGCTGTTTTCAGAGCCTCATTTGGTCACCTCTCAAACGATTTTCATTTCTAAGGATAATGATTATATCAAGTCATTGAAGGATTTGGAAGACAAGGTCGTGGCAGTGCAGGAAAATGACGTGTCCATAGACCTTTTATCGACCGTGCCTCATATCAAGATCGTGACGGAGTCTAATCAACTGCATGCACTGGAACTGCTCGTAGAAGGGAAGGCAGACGCCTATGTGGGCAACCGTGAAACCGGTCTTTATTCCATTCAGAAGTACGAGTACTACGATCGGGTTAAAGTAATCGGTTCGACGATGAACCAGAAAAATTACTGTATCGCAGTGACCAGAGAGAATGAAGAACTGCTGAACATTCTCAATGAAGGTCTTAGAATCATCAAGAAAAACGGTATTTACGATAAGATTTACAATAAGTGGTTTGGGGAAGAATTTGCTTCTCCTCAAGTGATTTTCAAGAAGTACATTTACATGTTTTTTGTAGCGGTATGCCTCTTGCTGGGTATCGTCTGGGTCAATATGCGGATGAACAAGAAACTGAGAGAAGAGGTGGACAAGCGGACGGAGGAGCTTAAGAACTCCGACTTGTTCAAGGAACACATCATCAACAGTATTTCTGATGGTTTGATTACCTTTGACACCAAAGGGGTGGTACAATCCCTTAATAAAAATGTACTGGAGATTTTGCAGGTAGACCCTCACGAAGCCATTGGTCATTTGCTGGACATGATCGATTTTTTAAAATTTATCGACAGAAAACTGTTTAGAAAGGCTTTGATTGAAGGTGTGTCCTTTATACGCGAAGAATCCGAGATTACCATTCTCGGTCATAATCGGGTCATAGAATACAATATTTTACCATTAAAGGATCGTGTAGGTGCCATTCAAGGTATTACAATCACATTCAACGATGTAACGGTGCAACGCAAGAACAGCGAACAGATTAAGCGCCGCGACAAATTTGAATCCATAGGACGCCTCACTGCCAATATCGCTCACGAGATTCGCAATCCGCTGACGGCCATTAAGACCTATATCGAGCTGATTCCTCGGAAAATCAACAATAAGGATTTTCAGGAGCAACTGGTAAAGGATGTGCCTCAAGTCATCGGACGCTTAAATGAGATGATTACAGAGCTTTTAGAGTACGCAAGACCGAGGGAAGCGAACAAAACGGTATTTGCCTTAGATCGGCCGATTATTGAAGTCTTGAGTTTGGTGGAGGGGGAAATTAATAAGAATGCCATTCACTTGGAAACCGAACTGAATCCGGACTGCCACGTTAAAATGGACAGTCAGCAATTCAAGCAAATTCTGATTAATCTCGTGATTAACAGTATTCAGGCAATCAAAAACGTTGAGCAACCAACGTTGATCATTAAGACAGTCAAGGACGACGCTGCGTGCTTTATTGAAGTGACGGATAACGGCATCGGTATTTCAGAGGAGGATCAGGCAGTGATTTTTGAACCTTTTTTCACAAAAAAATCAACAGGAACAGGGCTGGGGCTTTCTATTGCCCAGCAGTTGGCAGAAGAAAATGACGGTTATATGACCGTGGACAGCACAGTAAGCGTGGGGACAACCATGCGACTTTATTTACCTCAGTGGGAAGAGGCTTGTAGGGAGGAAAGTTATGGGAAAAATATTGATCATTGATGATGAAAAAACGATTTGCACCTCTCTTCAATTTGCCTTTGAAGATGATTATCAGGTCTTTACGGCCAATAATGTTTACGAACTGGAAAAGATGTTGGCAGAAGAGAATTTTGATGTGGTGCTGTTGGATTTGAAATTTGGTAATGTGAGCGGACTAGATCTTATTGGTCCAATCAAGCAGTGCAACAAGCACACCGCTGTAATCATGATGACTGCATACGCCAGTGTCGAATCGTCTATAGAGGCGATGAAGCGAGGAGTTTACGATTACATCATAAAACCGATAGATATTACGAAGTTGACATTCTTGATCCACAAAGCGATGGACTTCAAGCGTTTGAATGAACGTGTTAGTTTGTTAGAAAAAGTGGCAGAGAAAAGGGAGCAAAATCCTCAAATTGTGGGCTCCTCAAAAAAGATGCAGGATATCTTCCATATTATCGATAAGGTGAAAGACATCGAAATGAACGTTTTGATAGAGGGACCTAGTGGTACGGGTAAGGAACTGGTGGCCAGAGAGATTCACTATCGTGGCAAGCGTAAGGACCAGCCTTTTGAGGTGGTGAATTGCGGTGCTATTCCGAGCACTTTGATAGAAAGTGAGCTTTTTGGTTATGAGAAGGGCGCTTTTACAGGTGCTGCGGCTAAAAGGAAAGGCATGTTCGAACTGGCCAACAGTGGCACTTTGTTCCTAGATGAAATCGGTGAGATGGATTTACACGCCCAAGTTAAACTTTTAAGGGTTCTGCAGACTATGGAAATCTTTCCGCTGGGTTCTGAGAAAAGTAAAAAAGTCGATGTGCGTATTATCGCTGCGACCAATAAAGACCTTAAGGAAGAGGTCAGAAAAGGCAATTTTAGAGAAGACCTCTATTTCAGACTCAATGTCATCTCCATTGGCATGCCGTCCCTCAATCAGCGTATTGAAGATTTGCCACTGCTCATTGAGCATTTCATCCAAAAAACGGCACTGGATTTTGATTTGCCAGTAAAGAGCGTAAGCCGTGAGGCATACAATGCCCTTGAACACTATGAGTTTCCCGGAAACGTCAGAGAACTTCAAAATATTATCGAGCGTTCAGTAGTATTTGCTAGCAACGATGTCATTGAACTGGCGGATTTACCTGAGATGATTACGGAGCATCAGATCCCACTGAATCGGTCGGCTAAAATTGTTCCTATTACTATCGGTATTACGCTGGCTGAAGTGGAGCGTATCATGATTGAGGAAACCTTGGCGCATAATGAGGGCAATCGAAGAAAAACGGCGGAACAGCTAGGGATTAGCGAGCGTAACCTGCGCTATAAAATCAAAGAATATGCAGAGGATGAATTCTAAAAAGAGGAAATATTTGCCTACCCTGCAAAATTTGCAGGGTTTTTTATTGTTTATAGAACAGCCATAGAGGGATAAACGTGTTTGAATTGTTGAAAAATAGCCATTCTTCATTCGTGAGATAAGTTGGCATTAAACTTGCTATATAATAGGATGTTATGGTTGCGGTTATTCAAAACCCTAAATTAAAAGTTCTACTTCAATCTCCCTAGAACAGAATAACGCAACTGAAGTATAACGTCGCTTCCCCGAGCGATTGCAAAGGCTTGTTTCCCCGAACAAAGCCTTTGTTTATTTTTTGGAGTACAAAAAAATTACAAGACTTCAACAAAATACTTGTTGACCGATGCTTGAAAAAGGTCTATACTTCTAATCAATATAAAAAGTGGAAGGTGTTCAACATGATGAACTTAGCAAATCAATTGACCACAACTGCATATGAGTATTTTTATGGTTTTACTTGGGCTTACTATTTTAGCGCAGGTTATTCGTCATACAAAAAAATACTGGCAGTTTCTACTTAAGGGAAAAACCACAACAAATTATACAGACGTATGAATTTTAGGAGTGTTCCGTTGGGACACTCCTTTTTCGATTTTTGAGAGGGAGGAAGAACAATGCAAAAGGGTATGGAGAAATTAATGAAAAATGCACCACTCGCAGTAAGAAAAGAAGGCATGACAGATACGATCATAGAAGTAAAAGGTGTGAAAATCGGTGGCGGTCATATCACCATGATGGCCGGTCCATGTTCCGTTGAATCAAGGGAGCAGATTATGGCAACGGCAGCGGAAGTCAAGGCTGCAGGTGCACAAATCCTAAGAGGTGGTGCATTCAAGCCGAGAACCTCTCCATACTCATTCCAAGGTCTTGGTGAAGAAGGTCTCAAGCTGCTAAAAGAAGCGGGTGAAAAATACAACATGCCTGTGATTACTGAAGTCATGGAAATAGACACCTTCGACTTGGTAGAATCCTATGCAGACATTTTACAGATCGGGGCAAGAAACATGTCAAACTTCTCGCTTTTGAAAAGAGCAGGTAAGTCTAAAAAACCGATTTTGCTTAAACGTGGCATGTCTTCCACGATTGAAGAATTCCTGATGTCAGCAGAATACATCTTAGCGAATGGCAATCCTCAAGTTATCTTATGTGAACGCGGTATCCGTACTTTCGAAACGATGATGCGCAATACCTTAGACTTAGCATCGATTCCACTCATCAAAGAATTGAGCCATTTACCGATTATCATTGATCCTTCTCATGGCACAGGCATTAGGGAACTTGTGGCACCTATGTCAAAGGCTGCCGTAGTCATCGGAGGAGACGGTCTTATGGTGGAAGTACACCATAAACCGGAAGAGGCGTTATGTGATGGTCCTCAAAGTCTAACACCAGAAATATTCACAGCGTTGATGGCAGAGCTTAATGGTTTGTCCAACTTTTCGTTTAGCAGGGGGTAATGTTATGGGGAAAGAGTTATCTAAAATAGCCATCATTGGCCTGGGACTTATTGGTGGTTCAATTACAAAAGCCTTGAAAGCTGCTGGCTTTAAGGGCGAAGTGGTCGGGATAGACTCGAATCTTACATCAGTAGCATACGGCCTTCAAAATGGTTTGATCACAAGTGGTGGTACGACGATCAATAATCTGGTCATCGGTTCGGATCTGGTTATTGTTGCAACGCATTTGAGATTTTTCGAGGAGGTTGTACAGGACTTGTTGGCGTTGGATTCGTCTTTGCTTATTACTGATGTGGGCAGCGTAAAAAAGTGTGAATTCATTCATGAATTGGTGGCAACCAAGAAACTTAATTTTATCGGTGGACATCCACTGGCAGGTTCTGAAAAGACAGGTATTGAAAATGGTAGTGCCAAACTCTTCGAAGACAAGCCATACTACATCATCCCGTACAAAAACAAAGTTTCAGATACGGCTAAAGTCTTGAGTTTTGTTGAGTTGATAGGTGCTAAGCCAATCATTATGGAAGAAGAAAAGCATGATGCGCTCATGTCCATGACCAGTCATGTGCCTCACTTGTTGGCTGCTCTACAGATGAATATCCTATTTGAGCATCAGTCAGAAGAAATCATAGAGCATATCGGTGAGGGCTTCAAGGATGCAACGAGGATCGCATCCAGCTGTCCTGATCTATGGTCGGATATCGTACTCTTTAACCGTGAAAAAATCCTTTCTCAGGTTGAACAACTGCAGTCTGAAATGAGCAAACTTACCGACCTACTTCAGCAAAACGACCGTAATCAAGTATACAACTACTTTAAGCAGGCTTCAAATTTTAGGAATCAATTAAGCTAGGATTAAAAATGTAAAGAATTCATTAATTATAAGAAATAAAATGCAAATCACAAGAATTTTCTGATATAATAGATACGTGAAAATGGTTTACATAATATTACTTATAGGAGGCATTAATGGATCCAGTTACTCACGGACTCATTGGACTTGGTATATCGGCATTTTCAGGTAATCCGGTAGCCCTTTCAAGTCCGGTTTCTCTAGGTTGTGCCATCGGTGCTATGGCCCCTGATTTAGATGTAGTGATTCGTTTTGTAAAAGACGATTATGAATATATAAAAAAGCATAGAGGTGTTTCGCATAGCATACCGGCGCTTGTCGGTTTTGCCTTTGCTATTACCCTCGGTCTAAGCTTTTTTTTCCCGGATATGCGGTTCATGGAAGTCTTGTTTTGGAGTTTCATAGGTGGCGTTTCCCATACGGTATTCGACATGATGAATTCCTATGGCGCTCGACTCTTGATGCGAAAAAGGAAAGTCAATTTGCTGACGCTTTACGATCCGATCATTTGGCTTTTGACCTTATTCCTAATCTTCGACAGACAGACGTTGAATGGCAGTCATTTTGTGGCGCTGGGTGTGTTTACAGCTTATATAGGTGGACGGTACCTGCTTCGGGAACGTGCGCGCAAGAAAATCATCAACCATTATAAGTGCGACCATTTTGAAGACATTACAATATTGCCGGGTTTGAAGCTTTTCTATAAGTGGGATTACATCATTCGTACGAAGCATTACAGCATCGTCGGTGATTACAATAGTTTGAACCAGAATTTCAAGGAAACAAAGCGTTTTAAAAAACTGGATCATGCGACTGAGGATTTGTTTTATCGCTCTGACATCGGCAGACAATTTAGGGATTGGTCTGCGAATTATCACCTTTTCAGGGTAGAGGATAAGGATAAGATTATTTTGAGAGCCGTCGATTTAAGGTACTATTTCAACAATGATTTTATGCATAAAGCATCTTTGGAAATTGACAAAACGACACATGTTATCGAGTCTTTCTTCCATCCTTATAAATTAGAAACAAGAATTCCCATAGTTGAGACTGTTTTAGTAAGCACAATTGCATAAGGATGATTTTTGAGATCACTAGTGGGTCTCTTTTTTTTATGGAGGACCCAGTTGTCATTCTCTGCTTTCCAGTATAAGATAGAGAAAAGGAGTGGAATGGATATGAACGACAAAACAGCCCATGACAAGGCGTTACTTTTAGATCAGCAATTGTGCTTTAGATTATACAAGGCTTCTCGCTTGATGATTCGCTTATATACGCCTCATCTGGATAAACTGGGATTGACCTATCCTCAGTATCTGGTTTTACTGGTGCTTTGGGAAAAGAAATCCATTGGTTTCAAGGAACTGGGTGAGCAGCTGCAGTTGAAAACAGGTACATTGACACCGGTAGTGCAACGTTTGATACACAGCGGCTACTTAAGCAAGGAAAAACATCCGGAAGACGATAGAAAGACGTGTATTGCCATTACTCAAGCGGGACTCGATTTGATTCCGGAAGCTAGAAAGATACCGAGAGAGTTGGCTAAGGCACTCAATCTGACTGAGGCAGAATTTTTAGATGCTATTGAAATGCTGGATGCACTCAATGAAAAATTGATGATTGCGGTATTTGATGAATAATGAGAACTGTGGTGGGCATATATGTCTTACCACAGTTTTTTTTTTATCAATTTTTTTGGTTACATTACTTGACAAAGAAAAAAAACAAGGCTATAATCAATCTTGTAAGATCAATCTTGCAAGATTTAAAAAAATACATAAATCTAATGTAAGAAATAGGAGGAATTTGATATGAGTATTTATAATTTTAGTTTTCGTGACACAGACGATGAAGTCGTTTCTTTAGAATCTTTTAAAGGTAAGGTGATGTTGATTGTCAACACAGCCAGCAAATGTGGTTTTACACCTCAATATGAAGGTTTGCAGGCCCTGTATGATCAATATAAGGATCAAGGCCTTGAAATTATAGGTTTTCCAAGCAATCAATTCTTAGAGCAGGAACCAGGCACCAATGAAGAAATCAAAAGCTTTTGCCAATTGAACTATGGCGTTTCATTCCCACTTTCACAAAAAATCGATGTAAGAGGCAAGGATGCAGATCCACTATTCAAATACTTGATCTCAGAAAAAGGATTTGAAGGCTTCAGCAGTAAAACAGAGGGTGGCAAGAAAATGCAAGGTTTCCTTTCTGAAAAATTGCCGCATCTATTAGATGGCGATGAAATCAAATGGAACTTCACAAAATTCCTGATCGACAGAGAAGGCCATGTTGTTAAACGTTATGAATCTCCAATTGCGCCGGACGCAATCGTAGAGGATATTCAAAAGCTGTTGTAATTCAACAGCTTTTTTTTTGAAAAAAATTAGTAAATATATTTACAAAGTTACGTAAAGCGATTATAATAAGGAGGACGTAAACGAACGTTTATTTTTTCTAAACAATAATGAACATCGGTTAATTTTAAGGAGGCTACTTAAGTGAACAAGAAAATTATGAATGTGATTGCAGGTGCTACAGCAATCTTGTTACTTTGTACAGGATGTACGACAAACGCAGCGGAGAAGCCATATTTTCAAGGCGTCATCGAATCTGAAGATGTAGATATCAATGCAAAAATACCTGGTCGCGTTTTAGAGGTGGCAATTGAAGAAGGCATGACTGTTGAAGCGGGCACATTGATTGCCAATATAGATGCAAAAGACATTGCGGCAAAACGTGAAGGTGTCGTAGCACAGTCAAAAGCGGCTGAAGCGGCTGTAGAAGCAGCAAAAGCTCAGCTTGAAGCGGCAAAAGCGGTACTGGATAAGGCTAAAGCTGGTGCGAGAAGTCAAGACATCGCTAAGGCGCAAGCATCTTATGACATTTATAAGAAAAATTACGATCGATTAAAAGAGCTTTATGACAATGGTGCGGTATCACTTGCACAAGTCGAAGAAGTGGAAACTGCGATGATTGTTGCAAAGGAAACTTTGAATATGGCTAAGGAAGGTGCTAGGGTACAAGATATCCAAGCGGCAACAGCTCAAGTTGCGGCGGCGACAAGTGGAGTGGTAGCAGCGGAAGAGAAATACGCACAAGCGATAGCAGGTATTAAAGAAGTTGATACTTATTTAGATGATGCGGGTATCGAGTCGCCATTATCGGGTATTGTCACTTTGCTTAATACCAGTGAAGGAGAAATGGTTTCGACAGGTATGAACATCGCGACTATCACTAATTTAGACAACACTTGGGTGATGATCAATGTTGATGAAACCAAAATCGCAAAATTTGAAGAGGGTCAAAAGGTCAAAGTGACAACACTTGCTTATGAAGATCAGAGCTTTGAAGGTACAGTTGTGAGAATCAATAAAAATGCAGATTTTGCTGTTAAAAAAGCAAGCAATGAAAATGGAGACTTCGATTTGGTATCTTACGGCGTAAAAGTACAATTAGAAAATCCGGATCATTTGTTTAGACCGGGAATGACGGCGTTTGTGACACCTCAGGAGTAGGGAGGCACATGATGAAAAAAGCTATAAAGCAGTGGCTTATGCCATTGATACTGATATTTATCATCCCCCACATTATTAATATAGGTGCTTGCTACATGATGAATGACAAGCAAATCAAAGACATTCCAATGGCGGTCTATATGGGAGATCAGACTGCTTTAACACGCCAAATCGTTCAAAGCTTTGAAGATACGGAAACTTTTCGCATTGTAAAGTACGCCGATTCTGCCGATGAGGTGGAAGCGTCTATGGCTGTAGGTGAATCGGTCTATGGCCTTGTGATTCCGGAAGACTTTACAAAGGATTTGAAAAAATACAAATCACCAACCATTTTAACTCTGATTGATGGTACACAGCTTTCATCAGCTGCTTTTACCAGAATTCAGGGCACAGAAATTCTATTGACGACAAAAATCGGTGGTATGATCAATGTCTTTCAAGCCAAGTTTGACTTAGCGACTGAAGACGCGCTTCATACAGCGGCACCGATCAGTATTACAACGAGACTTCTCGGCAATCCGACGAGAAACTATATCAACTTCCTTTTACCGGGTATGATGGCATCTCTGATTCAAATAGGACTTGCGATGTCAACGGCGTCGATTGTCACAGTAGGTGAGCACCGTGGCTTGGATTTTGAAAAATGTTATTTCAAGCAAATGCTGTTATACGCAATGGCGGGAACCCTGTCTATTTTATTGATGGTGTTGGTTCAAACGACATTCTTTGAAGTGCCATTCAGAGGGAATATTTTAGGCTTGATTCTTTTGACCTTTGCTTTTTGCAATGCGGTGGTTGCCCTAAGTATGTTCCTCTCGACAATAATAAAAAACAAGGTGTTTGCGACTCAAGTTGTAGCGGTATTCTTCATCCCAAGTTCGATCATTGGCGGCTATACGTGGCCACTTGTCGCGATGCCGTTGCCAATACAAAAATTGGCGACAATTATGCCATTTACCTACTACGGCGATTTCTTAAGGTCGTGGTTGTTGGAAGGGAATTATACGCAGTATAACCACAGCCTAGTAACATTCGTATTGATGATTGCTATAGGTGCCGTGACAAGTTTGATGATGAATCGCCTATTGTCATCTAAGGTTGTGAAGGAGGCGATTGTACTTGAAAATTAGCAGATTCATTGAAGAAATAAAAAAATTCTTTGCAACACCTAAAAATATTGTGATTATGGTACTTGGACCCTTATTTTTCACATGTTTGTTTGGTTATGTCTATAGCAATGATTACTTGAATCGCGTGCCGATGGCCGTACTTGATATGGACCAAAGCAGTTTATCGCGTTCGTTGATTGATAAATTTGATGATAATGAACGTTATGAGCTGAATTATATAGTCAGTGACATGGGAGAATTGGAATCGGTCATAGAGAGTAAAGAGGCGGTGATTGGACTTTTTATCCCGCCGGATTTCGAGAAAGACATTAAAAGTAAAAAGGGCGCTACGGCAGCCATGATTATAGACGGTACCAACATTGCCATCGGTAACAATGCCATGGCAACTGGATCGGAAATTTTAAATACCGTTAATGCAGGTATTACCATCAGTTTTCTTGAAGGGAAAAGTGTACCGCCGCGTTTGGCTTCCAATTATGCGCAGCTTTTTAAGATGAATTCGAGAACACTTTGGGATGAAAAATTGTCTTATAAAACTTATATATTGCCGGGGATGATTTTGGTTTTGGTGCAACAGCTTTTTTTATCCATCTTTGTCGTGAATTATATTGAGGATCGAAGCAATTTGGTTGAAAAGTCTCTTTTGCATATTGTCATAGGGGCTGTAACTTACGGATTATGCTTTTTAACGTTGAAAAAGGTGTTGCATATTTCGCTATTAGGCAATGTATTCATTGCTTCTGGACTGGTATTCTTATATTTATGCTGCTTACTGGGCATTGCCATCACCATTGGCAAAGTGCTTAATGACCGACTCAAGGCAACGCAATTTTGTATGATGATGTCCTTGCCATCATTCTTGACAGCAGGTTATGTGTGGCCAGCTTTTAAAATGCCAGTGCTTATAACGGGTGTTGTAAAGGCCTTGTGGCCATTGATTTATCTCGTATCGCCTTTAAGAGACTACATCATCAAGGGAGTATTCCCAGTAGGTTTCCAAACAACATTGCTTGGGCTTGTTATTTTTGGTATCCTATGGATGACGATTGGCGTGAAGGCGTTCAAAAAAACGGTGGAGGTATAGATGTCTAAGAGCGTGAAGGAATTATCCTCATTTATGGATGCTTACAGTTTCATTGAATATTCATCGGGACAATCCATTATCAACTTATCACGAACGGTTGATCTCATGCGTTTTGTGTATAAGGAGTTCTATGATCAATTCAAGCTGTCGGAGCCGAAATTTCGCGTCTTGCTTCTTCTGAGTAAGGCGGAGGACGGTATTCCTCTTACGGATATTGGTAAGATGCTTTTGGTAAGCCGTGCGAACATGACAACCTTGATTGAACGTATGGTTCGTGATGGCAGCGTTGAAAAAAGAAGCAACACAGATGATAAACGCTCGATAAAGGCTTATCTGACCAAAGCGGGTGAAAAACTTCTGGAGGAAGCGGTGGACTCCCATAGAGAATTTAGTCTCCGTTTGGTTCGCGTATTATCAGAAGAAGAAAAAAATACCATGAATTGCTTGTTAACGAAAATTCAGATGGATGTTATTGACGGATTTAGCGAATAAGTTATATGAATCAGTAAAAAATAAGGGGTGACCCTTATTTTTTTGCCTGCTGTTTCCTTTCACAATGTATTTTGTGGTAAAATAAGAGACGAAATGAGTCAAATTTATTTTTCCTAGCCTGCATAATAGTCAGAACGAATGGTATATTTTTTACCATAAATATAAAGATTCATACATAATGTGAAAGGTGTGATTTTAATGAGAAAGAAACTGCTATGTTCTTTCAGTGTCCTTGTATTGCTCTTCAACCTCTTGATACCTGCCTATGCGGATGGTGTACTGGCAAGTGGGGCGCCTGTTTCTGCACCAACGATCAAAATACTGACACCTGAGGTCCAGGCTTGGGAAATGATCGAATTCAGCGTATCCAATGCGCCTATGACAGATAAGACTTGGGTAGGTTTATTTGAATTCAAAGATCCAGCTTATGGACAGGAGTATTATTGGTCCAGCGGATATGAATCGAAAATCATGATCAAGAATCTCGGCAATACGCCGTATTTCGACACGCCGCGCAATGCCAATGAGACGCGATACGTCATCGCACTTATTGAGGGCTATGGGTATGATCTCACACCACTGGTTGTGAGTGAACCGATTCTGGTTCATGAACGTTTCTATGGTCCGAACGCCTTTATTCCAGAAGAGCGTGAAGCTGCGCGTCAGTTTGAAACGCTTCTGAATAGAGACAAGAGCAACGGGACTTATGACATCAAAACCCAAATGAATAACGATTTTTTTAATCCTAATATTACAGATGATGAAATCGCTCGTTATCAGGCGTTTTTAAACAGCAATACGATCCATGAGTATTTCTCAAAGAATATTCAGGATGCAGAGGGCAAATGGCAGTCCATCGGTCCATCACCGGAGTGGTACAGCTACGGCGACGAATATGAGTCAAACACAGAGGATTCATTTGATAGCCTTGGGGTTGATACTTATGAATCTGAGATTCCGGTGGTTATTATGAGCAATGTTAACGATGCATCTGCTTCAGGGAATCCTAGCGTCAAAACTGAATTTACGCTGAGTGTGCCACACAAAGTCACCTGTATAGAACTCAGGTATAGTCCCGTTACAGGCTATATGGCAGAATGGATTTCCCTTGTTGATTCAAATGGAAAAACTTATGGTCCATGGGAAGCTTTTTTGGATCTACCTTATGAAGATGAGGCCTTTTCACTTTGCTACGCAGATTTGCAAGCCGATTTGCCTGCCGGAACCTACCACGTTCAGGTGACCCAGCCTTCAAAATGGTTGAGCAATGCTGAATCGGGAAATGCTGGAATGGCATTTATTGAAGGCACGATGTCTGTCCCTTCATATGACACAAGCCAAACCTTTACACCACCTACGTATATTTATGAAAGAAGCAACAGTGAACCAGCTACGGGAAATCCTACAACTTCTACATTGATGGTTTTGAAACAGTCTTATATTATGACGGAAATTGAACTGCGCTACATGCCTGTGTCCGTTGTGACACAAGGATCTGTTTGGCTTGTTGATTCAAAGGATCAAAAGTACGGTCCATGGCAGGGTAGTGTAGCCTTGCCATTTGAGACAGAAACTTTTTCTAGGTTTAAAATAAAAATGAATCAGTTCTTGCCCGCCGGTGCTTACCGCATTGAGGCAGACACGCCTTCAAAATGGTTGAATAACCAGATGTCGGACTACAAAGGCATGGCAGACGTTCTTGGTTTCCTTTATGAAGATGCAACGCAACCTGAATCAGAGCTACTCACCACTGGACAATTTTATGGCATGACGTATACGGCTGAGGGTGATGCTCTTCCTAATGTCTTGGTTCAGTGCTATCAGAATGGTCATCTTGTTATGGCAATGAATTCTATGGAAAGATATTTCTATGCATTTGAACTGCCTGTTGGCGTTTATGATGTTGAATTCAGTAAAGCTGGCTATATTACTGAGACTCATCGTGGTGTAGAGCTTCATACAGATGAGTCTGTGCTACTCCAACCAAAACTGAAAAAGCAATAAAAACGGTTAATGCTATATTTTACGAAATCAGAAATACCCTGCAGGGCTCAATCTGCAGGGTATTTCTAATGTGCTAAGGGTAGGCGATTTGGGTATATAATATTCTAATTGAAAAAAATGATTTTTTTTGGGAACTTTTTTAACAACAGGTCGTCTAATTGGTATGGATCACCAATCCAACATCTTTTCATGAAAGGAGTGAAAAAGTTGTCTGACAATGAAGCTTTGTTGCTCGAAAGAATAAAAAAAGGCGATATCACCAGTTTTGAACTGTTGATAGCCGATTATCAAGTTTACGCTTACAACATTGCCTACCGCATGCTTGGCAATGAAGAAGATGCAAAAGACATCACGCAGGAAGCCTTGATCAAAGTGTACAAATCCATCAATAAGTTCAAGGGTACATCCAGTTTCTCGACATGGCTCTACCGCATTGTGATGAATACGTGCAAGGATGAGTTGAAGAAACGGAAAGAAGTGATGATTTCCCTTGATAAGGAAATAGAAACGGGAGAGGGGACGATGGCAATGGAAATCGGAGACGAGCGGTTGAATCCTTCCAAAATCGTTGAAAAAAATGAAATCACCCATATGGTGCAGGATGCCATTAGTCGATTGCCGGAGGATAACCGAATGGTCGTTGTGCTGAGAGATATTCAGGGGCTATCCTATGAAGAAATCAGCGAGGTCATCAAAGAACCGATTGGAACGGTCAAATCGCGGATCAACCGGGGCCGGAACATGTTAAAGAAAATATTGACGGAACAGAAACACTGGATTCTTTCCGAACCATATTAAATGAAAGGAGGATTGAAAGATGAATTGTGAACGCTATGAAGAATTAATACATTTATATGTTGACCATAGATTGAATAAAAAGGAAACAGATGAATTGCTTTCTCATATGGCTACTTGTAAGCACTGTCAGGAGACTTACGAAGAGATAAGTGCCTTGAAGGAATTGTTAGGTGGGATGCAGATGAAAGAATTACCAAAAGGGTTCAAGGAAGATTTACGTATGAAATTAGTAGAAACTTCTCTCGAGTCCGAAGGTACATGGTTTGAAAAATTCAAAAACGGCGCATGGCGAGCGCCAAAAATGAAAAT
The DNA here is from genome assembly GCA_016938815.1 of Clostridia bacterium. GTDB lineage: Bacteria > Bacillota > Clostridia > Peptostreptococcales > Acidaminobacteraceae > JAFGTX01. The sequence goes on from JAFGTX010000296.1 coordinate 27,601, forward strand.
GGCCGTTTCCATCGGTGCGGTGGCTATTGCAGCGATTCTTGTTCTAGGTAACAACGGTTTGGTGCCTAGCATGAATCAATTAAAACAGACCGATTACGAAATGGCTTATGATGAAGCGATGGAAGAAACGGCAGATTTTGCCCTCGCTGAACCTATGATGGCGACGGAAAGTATGGCTATGAACGAGTCGGTTGCAGAGATGCCACCGGAAGGCGCAGCACTGAAAGCTGTACGTAGTGCCGGTGGTGAAATGGCCACATATGGCGTGGCATCAGTGGAAACAGCAGATGTTGAAGCTTCAATGGACGACGGTGGCGGTGGCGCGGAGGTAACACAGCAATCAGAAGCAGATTTTACTGGCCGCTTGATTATCAAAACAGCCAACGTCAGTATGGATGTCGTAAGTTATGACGAAACCAGTGCAACCATTTCCAGAATGGTAGAAGAGATGGGTGGCTATATCAGTGATACCTCATCCTACTACTATCTGTATGATCGATATGATGATACGAAAAACAAGAAAAGCGGCTATATGAGTTTAAGAATCCCATATCAATTCTTTGATCAGTTTGTGAACCAAATGGGTGACTTAGGCGACGTAACCAACTTTTCAAGTAGTGCTAGCGATATTACAAAAGAATATAGAGATACCACGGCAGAAATGAAAAACCTTGAAGTTAGAGAGGAAAAGCTTAGAGAAATCATGGGCAGGGCAGAGGCTATTGAGGATGTCATCGAAGTCGAGCGCGAACTCAGCCGAGTCAGAGGTGAAATCAACTATTACCAAAGCATGTTGACCAATTGGGAAGATCTCGTACAGCTTTCTACAGTGACTATCAACATGACAGAAGTAGAAGAGTTGAAAGAACGTGTTCAGCCAGTGGACAAAGATATGTTCACCAAGGCGAAAGAAGGTTTCATCTATACGATTAATCGTATGGTGGATTCAGCAGAATTGTTTATCATCTGGTTGATTGCGGCCTTGCCGGTACTCATTCCAGTAGTTGTTATAGGCGGTATCGTATTAAGAAAAATAATTAAGAGGTGGAAAAAATGAAAAAATTTATAGTAGGTATTTGTGTATTAACCATGTTGGGATTAACATTTTTTACAGGTGGCAACGTGTTGCCGACCCAGTCATTTGCAGATGACGTTGCAACAGAGATGAGACTGGTAACGGTTCAAGGTGTGGGTGAAATTACGGTGAAGCCGGATATGGCAACCATCAATATCGGCGTAGAAACTCAAGATAAGGATGCAGCCTTTGCACAAAAGGAAAACGCGCGTATTATGGATCAAGTCAGCAAGGCGATCAAAGCCCTTGGTATCACAGAGGACGAATTGCAAACTTCCCAGTACAACATTTACAAAAGCAGAAACTACGGCGATGAAAAACAAGAAGAATACTATGTGGTATCCAATACACTGACGGTGACTGTAAACAATATAGAACAAGTAGGCGATGTGATTGACGCGTCTTCTAACGCTGGTGCCAATAAAATCAACAGCATCGACTTTGGCGTAAAAGACGAATCAAAATATTACCAAGAAGCACTTAAAAATGCCATGAACAGCGCAAAAGGCAAAGCCACAACGATTATGGCAACCTTTGGCAAAAAGCCGGGAGCACCTTACAGTGTGGTAGAATCAGGTTATTACGGTGGCGTCGTGAGAGCTAACTACGCCATGGATATGGTTTCTGAAAAATCGGCGATCTCGACACCGATTGAAGCGGGTGACTTGACGATTACAGCTAACATTTCAGTACAGTACGATTACTAAATTTCATAAGTTATTTGAAGGGCCGAAGTGAATCTTTGGCCCTTTTTTTATTAGTTTTGCGTATTTATAATCGCAAATCTGATAAAATGATAGTATCTGTGAAAAGCGTAAGGAGCGATACTAATGAAAGAAAAAATCATAATTATAGATGGAAACAGTTTGGTGAATCGGGCGTTTTATGCGATGCCTGCTTCACTTAAAGCGTTGGATGGCACACCTATTAACGGGGTGTTCGGTTTTCTCAGGATGCTGAACAAAGTCATTAACGACTATAAGCCGACTTATATCAGCGTTGCTTTTGATATGAAGGGACCTACCTTTAGACATAAGCAGTACGATGATTACAAAGGGACACGTGCAGGCATGCCGGATGACTTGGCAGTTCAAATGCCGATTTTGAAGGAAATGCTGGATTTGTTACAAATCCACAGAATGGAGTTGCAAGGCTACGAAGCGGACGACCTCATCGGCACGGTAGCGAAAAACTGTTCAGCCAACGGTATCGAAGTTGTCATCATCACGGGTGATAAGGATGCTCTACAGTTGGTGGATGATAACATCAGCGTCCACATCACTAAAAAGGGTATCAGTGAAATTGTGCCTTATACAGACGATTTGGTCTTCGAAGAGTTTGGTATATCGCCACATCAGATCATCGACTTCAAGGGTCTTAGCGGTGACACATCGGACAACATTCCAGGTATCCCGAAGGTTGGACCTAAGACGGCGACCAAGCTTTTGCAACAGCTGAAAACGGTAGAAGATGTCATCGAACGCAGCGATGAAATCGATAACAAACGCCTTAGAGGCTTAGTGGAAGAATATGCAGAGCAGGCGATTTTAAGCAAGCAGTTGGCGACGATTATGATCGACGTACCGGTGGAAATCAATATGGAAGCCATGAAACTAGGAGCGCCGGACCCGGTAGCCCTTGAAGAAGGCTTTATGCGTTATAATTTCAAGAATCTCATCAACGACTTCATGCCAAAGGAAGCGGATGGTACGGTTACCATTGCAGGCGAGGCAGTCGATGCGGATTTTGAAATGAAGACGGCGACTGCCTTGTCTGACATAGACGACTTGTACAAGCTGTGCGCGGATACAGGCAAGGTGGTTTATCACTTGCTCTACGATAAGGATAATGTGCGCCGTATGGAACCTCTCTATGGATTTTTCACATGTTGTGGCAAGAAGGGCCTTGCTGTACCTTTTCGTGAAATTGAAGGCGGTTTGCAGGCACTTAAGGCCCTTTTTGAAGATGAATTCATCAAGAAAGACGGCTATGAGACTAAGCGCGATTACATCGTCTTGAGAAATGCAGGGATTGCTCTCAACGGCCTTGAGTTTGACGGTTACATCGCTTCATATCTGGTACATCCGGATTGGAAGAACTATTCGGTGGCGGATGCCGTCGCAGAATATTTCAACAAGCGTATTTTGACCAGAGAAGACCTTCTCGGCAAAGGTGTCAAAGAGAAGCGTTTCGATGAAACCGATAGAGGAGCAGTATTGGCATATGGCAAGACCCATATCAAATCGATCTACGATATGACTGAAATTCTAGTGAAGCGCTTGGCGGAAGAGGGTCTTGAAAAACTTTACAAGGAAATAGAAATGCCGCTGATCGAAGTGTTGGCGGATATTGAATATGATGGATTTAACGTGGATACGGCGGTTCTTGAAACCTTGGACAGTGAATTGGTTGAAAAAATCGATTCCTTAGAAAAGGAGATTTACCACTTTACGAAAGAGCCGTTCAACATCAAGTCACCCAAGCAGTTGGGCGTCGTTTTATTCGAGGAATTGGCACTACCAACGGATAAAAAGACCAAGACCGGTTATTCGACCAGTCATGATGTGTTACTTAAGCTGCGCAGCAAGCATCCGATTATTGATCTGATCATCGAATACCGTGCTTATACCAAACTTAAGTCGACTTATATCGACGGACTTCTTGCGGTTATCAATCCGGATACAGGGAGAATCCACACCAGCTTGAATCAGACGGTAGCGGTTACAGGACGCCTTAGTTCTACAGAACCCAACCTGCAAAATATTCCGATTCGTCTGCCGCTGGGAAGGGAAATCAGAAAGATTTTCGTTCCAAGTGAAGGCTGTCAGCTGGTGGATGCGGACTATTCCCAAATTGAGCTCAGAATTCTGGCGCATATGTCGGAAGATGAAAACTTGAAGCGTGCCTTCATCGAGAAAATCGACGTTCACGCCATGACGGCATCCCAAGTCTTCGATTTGCCACTGGAGCAAGTGACGTCCCTAGAAAGAAGCCGTGCGAAGGAAGTCAATTTCGGTATCGTGTACGGTATGAGTGATTACGGTTTGTCAGAAAACCTCAATATCACTCGGGCGGAAGCGAAGAAGTACATCGAGCAGTATTTTGAAAAATACAGTAGCGTGAAGCGTTTTATGGATGATACCATCGAGCAGTGTCGTAAGGAAGGCTATGTGACGACGCTTTTCGATAGAAAGCGTAATATTCCTGAAATCAATCACAAGAATTTCAACTTGAGATCCTTTGCAGAAAGAACGGCAATGAACACGCCAATCCAAGGTACAGCAGCGGACATTATGAAGATTGCCATGATTAAGGTGCATCAAGAACTTAAGGCGGGCCATTATAAGTCTCGTTTGATATTACAAGTACACGATGAGTTGATCGTGGATACGGTTGCGGACGAACTGGAAGCCGTCAAGAAAATCGTCGAACACAACATGGAAGAAGCTGTGAAACTGTCTGTTCCGCTTAAAGTGGACTTGAATGTCGGTGCAAGCTGGTATGATACGAAGTAGGAGGCATATATGATTATAGGATTGACAGGCAGCATTGCTACAGGTAAATCGACTGTAACCCATTATTTATTGTCCAAGGGTTATCCGGTAATCGATTCGGATAAAATTGCACGAGAGGTTGTAGCCAAGGGCAGTTCGGTACTTGAGGATATTGTATCGGCTTTTGGTTTAGGGATCTTACAGCCTGATGGTGATTTGGATAGAAAGGCGTTAGGTGCTATCGTGTTTTCTGATGAAGAAGCACGCCTACAGCTTAATGAAATTACCCATCCTGCCATCAACGCAGAAATGCACCGTCAAATTGCTTACTGGGAGGCCAAGGGCCAGCGTCTTATTTTCTGCGATGTTCCCTTGCTTTTCGAAGGTGATATGGAAGAAAACTTCGATGAGGTTTGGGTGGTTTATGTGCCGGAGGAAATTCAAGTGGCACGATTGATGATGCGAGACGATATCGATGAAGAGTCGGCTGAGGCTAAAATCAACAGTCAGTTTTCTATTGAGGATAAAAAAGAGATGGCGGATGAAGTGATCTGGAACGATGATGCCCTTGAAAAAACTTACGAGCAAGTGAATAAAATATTGATGAGAAAAGTTCTTTGTTAAACTGTTATCAATGCTTTTGTGGTTTTTTTCATTGAAGTTTCAAGAGGATTTATATATAATAAGCATGGTTTATTTTTTAAGATGATATTTGGAGGATGATAAGAGTGACTCAGCTTAAAGGACTTGACGACTTGTCAAAAGTGCAGGTTGCAAGCGATAGAAAGTTCTATTCTGCGACACATGACGAAATTTTGAACGGTGCGACTACCGATGTATATTTTTTAAGAACGCTGGATATTTTGAAGGAACTGGATTTAGATAAAACGATAGTAACTGCGGAAATATTCCCGCGTAAAGATGGTATTTTAGCCGGTATAGAAGAAGTCAAGAGCCTTTTAAGAGGTAAAAACTTGGTTGTGGAAGCGATCGATGAAGGTGAGTCATTTAAAACAAAGGACACGGTAATTCGTATTACTGGTCCATATAATGAGTTTGCCATTTATGAAACGACGATTCTGGGCATCCTTGCCAGCTCTTCAGGATGGGCAACGGCAGCACGACGTGTGACAGAGGCTTGTGGTGATTCTTATTACCTCTGCTTTGGCGCGAGACACGTTCATCCGGCGGTTGCACCGGTTATGGAACGTGCGGCAGTGGTCGGCGGCGCTAAAGGTGCCAGCTGTATTCTTGCTGCTGGTTTAGCGGGTGTAGCACCATCGGGTACCTTACCCCACAGTGCCATGCTGATCGCAGGGGACACGCTTAAAGTGGCGAAAGCCTATGACGCGATGAGCCCTGAAAGTCATCAGCGAATTGTGCTTGTGGATACCTTTAAGGATGAAATAGAAGAAGCGATTCGTATTGCGGATGAGCTTGGCGACAGTCTCTTTGCTGTACGTATTGATACACCGAGCGAGCGTGGTGGTGTAACACCAAGCATCGTAAGGGAATTAAGGGCGAAACTGGATGTTGCTGGTCATAAAAACGTCAAGGTCTTTGCGACAGGTGGTCTATATCCAGAGAAAATTGAAGCCTTAAAGGAAGCTGGCGCAGAAGGATTTGGCGTAGGAAGCTACATTTCAGCTGCTTCACCAATCGACATGACGATGGATATTAAAATCGTCGACGGCAAGCCGGTAGCAAAACGTGGCCGTATTCCAGGGCTGATTGAAAATTCAAAACTCAAAAAAATCGAATTATAAAAAGACTTTAGAAGGTATTTTTTCACCAGATGGCGAATGGTAGAAAAAATACCTTTTTGGGTATTTATGCAATGAAAATTTGATGATCGGAGGGATACAATGGAAATTTGTGTACACCTGAGGGATATCTTAGAAGAGGAACTTAGGGAAGGAAATGAAGTTGTAAGCAAATACATAGATGAGTGGACCAATGAGTCCTATTCGGTGCGTCTGAGACGCCCTCTGAATAAACATAATAGAGATGACTATTTGGCGATGTCACCGACCATATCCTATTGGGAGAATAAAGAATCGCGTTACATGCCCGGTAAGGGTTATTATTGCAAACAGTGCAAGCATTCTATATCGGGGCCATTCTACTACGATTACTAGAGATGTTTTCATTGACGGCGTTCTGTCATAATGCTAATCTTGTTGTGATAGAGAAGGAATTTCAGATGAGGAGAAGACATTTGAGTAATAGAATTATAAAGATTAAAGAGACGGATAATTACCGTGTGGTCGTTATCAGTGACGCCCATGCGCATCTTACAGCACTGAAAACAGTGATTGAACGGGTCAATTTACAGCCGGAAGACTATTTGGTCATTCTTGGTGATTTTATAAATCGGGGTTATGACAGTATCGGTACCTTTAACTATGTTAGGGAGATTGCCAAAAGGGATCGGACATTCGTCCTAAAAGGCAATCATGAGTCCTTTATGCAGCGTCCGTTTGACGATAACGATCATATGGCAGAAATACTCGCCTATTTTAAAAAGGACCCTTACGAGACATTTTTGCATAAATTGGCCTTGAAGACCAACTTTAATTTATATGAATGTACGGATGCTCAGACATTCAGACAACATATACTTACTAATTTCGATGAGGAACTGGATTATTTGAGGAATCTGCCGATTTTATTGTACTTCGACGATATGTTGTTTGTACATGGAGGGTTTGAACCGGAGTTTGATATAGAGACCGAAGAAACCAAGTTTTTGAAGTATGACTTTTTCAATAGAAAAGGTTCTGTGCAGGAGTGCATGACCATTGTCGGACATTTTCCGACTTGCATTCTCCGCAGTGACCATTTGTCCAATCAACCCTATTTCAATTTTGAAAAGAATATCATCAGCATCGACGGCGGTTGTGGTGTGAAGATCACAGGTGAGTTGAATGCCTTCATCATAGAGAAAATGGATGGACTGAAACGCTATGACTGTATTCAATACAATAATTTTCCAAAGGCCTTCATCAAATCGACTTATGATTTTCCGGCGGAGATGACGACCCATGTTCACTGGCCACACAGGAATTTTGATCTTATTGAGAAAGGTGAAGCGATGTCACGCTGTTTTCACAGGGAGACAGGACGATATTTCAGTGTTTTCAACAGCTTGCTGATGGAAGACGAGATGGGCATAAAACTCAAGACAGACTTCGCCAACACCTTCTTCAACGTACCGATTGGTACAGAGGTATCGGTTTGCAAAGTCTATGATGATTGCGCTCTAGTCAAGTACAATGAACTTTTCGGATGGGTATGGGCGAATCAGTTGAGTGCCATACTTTAAAAAAATAATGAGCGAAGACCAAGATAGAAAAGGGTCTTCGCTTTTTTTTTATATGTTAGTTAATCTCTATACTGTGGTGAACGATAGTGTACATAGTCGAGGAAGCGTCTAACGGCAAGCGAAGCATCCTTTTTACTTCTAAGCGCTAGGGCGATGCTTCTGTAAGCCGGCACTTCAAGCTCTTTCAGAACAATATCGTAGGGAATACGCTGCAAGACCAATTGGGGCAATATGCTGATGCCCAGTCCACTTTCGACCATGGACATAATCGCATAGTCATCCCAGGTTGTAAAGTGGGTGTTGAGGGTCAAATTGTGCTGGCTGAGTATTTCGGAGATTTCGGATTTGCCTCCTTTTTCAAGATGCATGAAAGGGTCATTTGAGAGTGCTTCAATCGGGAAGCGTTCACAGCCTGCAAGGGGATGGTCTTTTGGCAGGACGACCATCAACCGATCCTTTTCTAAGAAGAGGGTATCCAAGTCTGGTGAAGTAGGGAGTCTCAAGAAACCACAATCTACACGACCTTCTAGTATCCACTGCTCAATTTCCGTATAATCACCGAGCAACAATTCGTAGTGGATATTGGGATAATCTTTCTGAAACTCCTTGATGATGTTGGGGAGCCAGTGGGTGGCGACGCTGGAAAAGGTGCCGATGCGTATCAGTCCGGATTGCAAGCCATTGAGCTCGTTGACCTGAGTTTGGAGTTTCTCGAATTCCCGACATACATTCTGCGCGTAGGGGAGTAGACTCAGACCATCTGAAGTGAGGCGTACGCCGCCGCGATTCCGTTCAAGAAGGGCCACACCCCATTCTTTTTCTAGATCGTTGAGCATGCGACTGATGCCAGACTGAGAGTAATTCAGTACCTCGGCAGCTTTTGTAAAGCTACCGTATTCCACGGTTTTGATGAAGGCGATGTATTTTTGAAGATTCTTATCCATTTTATCCTCTCTTTATATCTGGTTTTATCATATCAAATATGAAATATATTCGTTTTTAAAATACTTTTATCCATGATACACTTTCCTTAAGAAATTTTCAAGAGTGGAGGACATCATGCAGATGCAAAACAGCAAAACACAGCAGGCCTACTTAAAACTCTTTCTGGGGCTCTTGCTTTTTGGCCTCAATGGCTCAGTTGCTAGCTTCATCGCTTTAGATAGTTATGAAATAGTATTTTTAAGGACACTCATCGGCAGTGTGTTTTTAATCATTATGTTTCTATTTTCTAAAAAAGAACCAAAGGGCAGGGTTAATAAAAGAGATCGTCTCTATATTATGATTTCCGGCATGGCAATGGGCGTCAGCTGGCTTTTCCTTTATGAAGCCTATCGTCAGATCGGGGTTGGTATTGCTACGCTGATTTATTATTGTGGCCCTATGATCGTCATTGCCATTTCGCCCTATATTTTTGGCGAGCGCATCACCAAGATGACTTTGGTGGGATTTTTGATGGTGATACTCGGTATGCTGGCTTTAAATGGAGACGCCTTTCATCAAGGTGGAATTTCCATGGGCATTTTCTATTGCCTTTTTTCCGCCACACTCTATGCGATTATGGTGGTTTTCAATAAAAAGGCAAAGGCAATTACAGGTCTTGAAAATGCAATGTTGCAGCTTTTTGCCAGTTTCTTGACGGTAGCGACATTCTTGTTTTTCAAACAGGGCTTATCGGTCTTTGTGCTGGGTGATAACCTCATGCCAGTCCTTTTCTTAGGGATTGTCAATACAGGTGTCAGCGGCTATCTCTATTTCTCCTCCATGCATCAGTTTTCAGCAGGTACCATAGCGATTTGTAGCTATATCGAGCCTGTGTCCTCGTTAGTATTCGCGGGTGTACTCCTAGGTGAGAAGCTGTTGGCAGTCCAGTTTTTTGGTGCCTTACTTATTCTTGGTGGTGCTCTAGTAGGTGAATGGTCCATGTCGGGAAGGAAACTTGCTTAAACGAAAAAATCCCTCTTGCGTGTGCAAGAGGGATTTTTGATTAATTTAAGCCTTCAAGGCCAACATCCAGAAGGTCCTCGTAGTTGAATTCTATACCGTTATTATATTGGAACTGAACTGTCTTTCCATTGCATTTACCCTTATAAATTTTACCTTCCTTGAAGGAACTTTCAGGTGCGCCGGAAATTTCATATTTTTTCTCGCCACTATTGTAAATGAGGAGTATTTTTGATCCAATCCAGTTAGTAGAGAATCCGTATTGCTGAGATAGCTCGGATTGAGGGATCCATTCACCATCAAAGGAAGGCAGTAAATCATATTTCGAAGGTTGCTTCTGCGTATTTTTATAATCTTTATTTAAGTAGCCCTCTTCGGTAATCAATCCAATAGAAATTAAATCATTTGGATTGAAATACCAGATGCTGTTTTCTTTTTTAAAGCGGATATCATTATATGTGCCTGTTGCGTTTTCAGATTCTGAAAATGACGTTGGCATATCCCAAATGAAATATTCATTGGCAGTGTCATATTGTGATAATCTAAATTGATAGACGGATTCACCATTTCTTTGCTTAACGTCATAGAAACAGAGACCTTGAATATCTGCCAGTGCTCTTAAATCTGATACTGTAATCCATTCAGCATAGAGTCTAGATTCACGGAAGGCATCATTAGAATCATAAATACCAAAATAAGTTTCGGAGCCTAACCAGTCACTAGGCATTTCATATGTAACGCCATTGTGATAATCAAGGTACCTGTCAACGATAATAAAGGTACTTTGTTTAAAAAGACTTTCATTAAACCAGTCCGCATAAGTAGTGGTAAAGATATCTCTAAGCAAGTCTTCTGTAAATGAGTTTTTTGTATATTGAACCTCAGCGATATCTAATGGCGACGTATTATCAAAAAGATTATAACATTCTTGTCTTGTACTTTGACGAGGAACGCCTTTGTATGTCCAGTTAATCGTCTCATTCATATTTTCATCATTATCTGTAAAGGTAATCAATGAGTCAGCTGTACAGTAAAAATAGATAGGATATGTGTTCTCGTATGGATACCCTTTGAGCCGTAAATAACCATCGAATTCGCCTGTTCCAGGCTCTGTATAGAGGGCATAGAGATCAACATAAGAAGCATCGTAGCCAATATAGATATATCTGTAGTCTTCTTGGAGACAGAATCCAGCCAAAGTAGATAGACCTTGTGAATATTGGTCTCTGGTGATAATTTTATTTTTTTTAAGTTGCTTAATAAGTGGTATGTCATTGTTTTTTGTGGTTAAAAATAATGCGTTACAAGAAAGTTTTATGGCATCACCACGAAGGAATGATGTGGTTTCTGAATCGATCGTATCGATTAATCCAATTTGTTTAGCGAATTCAAGGGATGTTCCATAAGTGAAATCTCCTGTGCTTTCGCTATAACCGAGTCCTCTTAGCAAACAAGTAATATATTCTTCTCTGGTGATCGGCTGATTTGAACCGAAAGTGGTTGCAGTTGTACCGCTTATCAACTTATTAGCATAGGCATAGGCAACATAATGGTCTGCGCCAAAACTTACATCAGTAAAAGGATGTTTTACTGTACTGGCTACAGCATCTTGTTCTTTCCCCAATAGTTGAATGAGTAGAACCACTGCATCTTCTTTTGTCAATTCAGAGTCAAGGTTGTAGTTGGCTTTTCCATCAGCACTTGTACTGGAACTTTCCAGTAATCCAAGAGTGTTTAATGTTTCCGCGCTACCCTTTGGATTATTGCAATGAACAGTTGCAAAGGATGTAATAACCATAGAACTTAGCAGGAAGCATATTAATACTAGTGATCGAAATGTTTGTTTCAAGAAAATCCCTCCAATTTTATGTATTGTGACTCATACGCTATATAAATAACTTTATGGTAGTCATATGTCAGTTTAATTGTACCAAATATAATCTCGCTGTCCATAATTTTCAAAAAATAGTTACCAATAGAAAATAAACAAGCGTTTTATGGAGGGGTAAAAAAAATCCCTCTTGCGCGTGCAAGAGGGATTCGTTTTTACAGTTGATCTGCAATTTCGTAAATAAGTTTTTCTGATGTATCCCACCCGATACAGGCATCGGTGATGGATTGTCCGAAAACCGTGCCATCTTCATCCTGTCTGCCATCGACCAAGTAGCTTTCGATCATAAGGCCTTTGACCATTTTCCCGATTTCAGGATTGTATTTCATGCTGTGTAAGATTTCTTTGGCAATTCTAGGTTGTTCAAAGTGCTTCTTCATAGAATTGGCATGGTTACAGTCCACAATCAGGGCAGGATTGTCTAATCCACGTTTGTGGTATTGTTCTACGGTGTAAACCAAATCTTCGTAGTGGTAATTCGGGATATTTCTACCGTATTGATTCACAGCGCCTCTTAGAATACCGTGGGCTGCAGGGTTACCTGTAGTTTCAACTTCGACACCGTCGTAGATGAAGACGTGGCCTAATTGTGCTGCTTTGATGGAGTTCAGCATGACGCCGATGTCGCCGCTGGTTGGGTTCTTCATGCCGGAAGCTACCTCTACACCACTGATGGCAAGCCGATGCTTTTGATTTTCAACAGAACGGGCACCTACTGCGATGTAAGAAAGTAAGTCCTCTACATAGCCTAAATTGGTTGGATAAAGCATTTCGTCCGCTGAACTGAGGTGGGATTCTTTAAGTACCTGAATCTGCATCTCTCTGATGGCCTTGATACCTTCCACCATATTTGGTCTTTCGGTAGGGTCGGGCTGATGCATCATGCCCTTGTAGCCTTCTCCGGTCGTTCTAGGTTTATTGGTATATACGCGAGGTATAATCAGTATCTTGTCCTTGACTTGCTCCTGTACTTTTGCCAGTTTCGAAACATAAGCGCTGACCGCGTCTTTGTTATGTGCAGAACATGGACCGATAATCAGAATAAATCGCTCGTCACGTCCTAATAATATATCTTTCACTGCTTCGTCTCTTGATTGCTTAATTGCTGCTAATTTTGGATCTAATGGAATCATTGCCTTCATTTCATCTGGCGTAGGAATCTTTGCGATTGTCTTAAATGCCATGGTAGCGCCTCCTTCTTTTAATATATAGGAGTAAATATAACAGATGTAAAGTCGCATTACAACGGCATTGATGTAAAATTAGAAATTCGGCAATCCTATCGCCTTGCTAAAAAAGTTGAAGTGGACAGACAAGATAGGGTTCGTGGAATTTTTGAAGCATTACATATTATTTTGAATTTCTTCATCGATAATCAACTGGGCAAGGCGCTTGTTTAGATCAGCTTCCACTAAAAGCCTTGCCACCAAGGCTTTCTTGTCGTTTTCAGTTGTCATGGTCGCCTTGAAATTCTCATAGCGTCTCTCCAAATGTTGAATGTGTTCCGCTTCGACGATGTTGAAAATCTTGAAATATTCTTCGATTTTTTTATTGCGCTCTTTTTCTGTAAAGGAATGTGCGTCGTATAAATCAAAGAAGGATTTGATGTCGTTGATGGGTAAAATATTTTTCAACTGATAAATGATTGTGAGCATCATCAACTGCTCTTTGCCGTATTTCTTTTTAATCGGCGGATCAATGACTTTGGCTTTGACATAATTGTTGACCATGGTCTTTGTCATGATTTTTTCATCGTCATCCCGACGAAAATTGTAGAAGTATTGATCGAAGAGGCCCAACAGTTGATCCATGTATAGTGGGATTTTGGGAATATCTTCTACTGGGATACCTTTATATTGAAAGAAATTATTTATTTTACTCATGTATTTTCACTCCTTGATTGTCATCTCTAACTCTATTATACAGATATATATTCACCCTGAACATATAATCTAGTTTTTAATACCACATACTTTACAAATAGAAATAAAGGGCGTATAGTGGAAATGGACATAGTATTAAATACTACATGTCTTTTTAAATAAGGAGGCGCATTGCTATGCTGAAAATGAAAGAACCTGTAAACACTTTGACCCATTTTTGTGGTGCCTTGTTATCGGTAGTTGCCTTGGTTGTCATGATTTTGAAGGGCGTAGGTAATGATAATACCTTACAAATTGCTTCTGCCATTGTCTTTGGCATTAGTTTGATTCTACTCTTTACAGCATCGACGGTCTATCACTGGGTACCGAGCTCTGAAAAGGTGAAGGGGATACTGAGAAGAATCGATCACTCTATGATTTATATATTAATTGCCGGCACCTACACGCCAATCTGCCTATTGGCACTTAAGGGCGTTCTTGGTTGGTCGCTTTTCGGTACGGTTTGGGCTCTGGCTCTTATAGGCATTATCTTGAAAATCGTTTGGCTACACGCGCCACGATGGTTATATACATCCTTTTACTTGATTCTTGGGTGGATGTCCGTATTTTTCATCGTGCCGCTATACAGGTCGCTGCCGTTGCAAGGTTTTGTATGGCTTCTAATAGGTGGTCTCATGTATACGGTAGGGGCAGTCATCTATGGCACTAAATCCCCAAAAATCAGAATTTCCGTTTTTGGTTTTCATGAGATATTCCATATGTTTATCCTAGCCGGAAGCTTTTCCCACTTCATGATGGTAGAACGATTCATCTTGATTTAGCTAAAGAAAAAAGAATATTCTCAAAACTTTTAAGAATATTGACATTCCAACGCACACAAACTATAATAAGGTTACGTTAAGAAATTTGCGAGTGTGCTGGAATTGGCAGACGGGCACGGTTGAGGGC
>JAFGTX010000297.1 GCA_016938815.1 Clostridia bacterium
ACAATAAATAACTGATCCCAATGCTTAGTAATAAAGGTACAAATATTTTCTCTGAGATTAATAGTTTTTTTCCGGAGAATGATAACAAGAAGGCAATTAATAACATAATGGATATTGCCCGGCATCTGAAAATAAGCGGTAAATCCTTGTCAATTGAGAGTAATGACAACTGCAAGTTCACACGGTTACAGGTGTTAGAGTTATTATTGCTATTTCCTTTATTCATGGTCAAAAACGCTTTTCATTATTCTGAATCCGTTCTCTTTAAGGTTCTCTCGTGCAAGAAGGATGTTTTCTATCGCTTTATGGCCAATGGTTCTTTGGATTGGAGAAAGATCCTCTACAGGATCAATTTGCAGTTGATCGGGAAAATCGCGGTCAGGGCCGATTCCTGCAGTGGTAAGGATCCTGTTTGCCTCATTGTTGATGACTCTGACCTGCCCAAAACCGGCAAAAAGATCGAGAGCATAGGACGGATATTTTCTCACGTGACTCATAGCTCCATTATCGGCTTTAAGGCTCTTTTTCTTTGTCGCACTGACGGCAAGACGCAGACCGTTATGGACTTCTCGCTTCATGGTGAAGAGGGGAGCCGGCCGGAAAAACCTTTCGGGATGACCAGGGAACAGCGTCAAAAGCAGTACCGCAGGGAGCGCAAGGAAACAGAAGCTGTACAGGAGAGAATTGAAGAGTACACGCAAAAGAAAACCCAGAAAGCTATAGACATGGTCAGAAGGGCCATAACAGAAGGGATACGTTTTGATTATCTGCTCTCTGACAGTTGGTTTACCTGTACTGATATAGTGAGGTTTATCAAATCCAGACATGTCAGGTGTCATTTTCTGGGTATGATCAAGATGGCCAAAACCAAGTACCGTTATCAAGGGAAGATGAGAAGTGCCAAAGAGATGGTGAAGCTTCTTCAGACAAGGAAGGAAATCCGCTACAGCCGACGCCTGAAGTGTTACTATGGACAAGCTGAAGTGGAACTCTCCGACATAAAGGTTAAACTCTTCTTTTGCAGACGAACGAGAAATGGAGACTGGACAGGACTGCTGACCACCAACACTAAACTTGATTTCTTCGAAGCCTATCATATTTATTCAATGAGATGGTCCGTCGAAGTATTTTTTAAG
>JAFGTX010000298.1 GCA_016938815.1 Clostridia bacterium
AAAATCAGCCGACGCTCTTTCCGGCAATCCGATCAACTCACCCAATAAGCGGCTCTTGCCCTCATTGAGTGCAAATTCCAAAGCTGCCGCGAAGTTGATATTGACGGCTGAAGTCCACTCACCCGTCTTTCTGAAATGAGGTACCACACAACCGCAGTTGTTCCAGTCCCGTGCGTCTTCCGGCTCATAACCGGCGTTGATGAGCATCTGATAACCTGCTGTATCACTATGAATAGCTGGAAATCCTGTACCAAGGCTCACCAAGTGGGTCACTGCATTCATGAAAGCCACCGGTGTATCCTGATGAATACGGACACTCAGGCCAGGCTGATGGGTTTTCACCGTTTCAGTCGCCTTTAAGCACATGAAGGACAGTGGATTGGTGCCATCTTTGCCATCACGTTTCTTGCCGCCGACCGTCAGGTTCTGAAATTGATTGTAGCCTGCAAAAAACTCTGCCGTATTGGAAGAAATGGTCCAAACCCACTCTGAATATTTAATCCAAAGTGCATTGATGAGCTCCTGAATATCTGTATCCATCATCTTACCTGACGCTATATCCCTTGCATAGTAAGGGTACATGTATTGATCAAATCGTCCAGGATTCAAGGCCAATGGATTTTCAGACAGAATGGCCCCAACTTGGGTAAACCAGACAAATTGGATTGCTTCATAAAAAGTTTCAGGGGGATCCCCAGGAATCTTGTCGCAAATGCGACCAATCTCCAAAAGCTCTGATTGTCGTTTAAGGCAACTTTCAACTGCCGCCATTTCACGTGCCTTATCTGCATAACGCTTAGCAAGTGTGATGATCCCTTCTGAAGTAAAAATCACCGATTCATAAAAAGTGCGCTTGTCTATGTTTTCATAGGTCATCATCGGCAACTTTGCAAGCTGTGCCTTGGCATCGGCAATAATGCCGCTGAAGCCTTTTACAAAAAGTACGTCTTCATAATCCGGCGTAATCTCACCCACCGCCTGACGCCACTTAGAATCGTTGTCTATAAAGCCCGTGTCGACGACAATTTTTGCCGTCTGCTCAGGGAGTTGTGCCAAAAAAGCTTCTTCCAGCGATTTTCCTTGCCAATAAGGGAAAATATGCTCTCGTACGAATGCACGTTGCTCATCCGTCATGATATAGGGGTCCTGAACACGACTATCAAAAGTGTCCATCTCTCTGTCGACCCACATCCATGAGAATTCCGGCGTTAAAATACCACATTTCCTGAATTCGCCGGTGGCACCCACGATAAGCTCATCGTCAAAAATGGTCACTAGCAATTCTTCACAGGCTTTCTTAAAGGCTTTCGCTCGCCTGATCGGTATTGGTTCTCCCTCGGTCTCCTTATGTGATTCCGTCCATAACCTTGCCCGCTCATAAGAGATCGCCGGTTTTGCATGAATGTAATGTTGCCGTGCACTTTCTATTCTTTCGCTTAACATCTTTTCCCCTCCTCAAACTATTATATTAGACACGAGTATGTTATAGCATACTCATTAGGTATAAATAAGGCGACGGACACTTAATCCGCCGCGTTCTCTTAATATTTGACAATACTTTGGAATACAACATCCACTGTATATGGATTACTGTATACGTGTTCCAGATTCGATTTAAACTTCAGTGCTGATGGCGCCTTCAATACATGGTGTCTTCCATCCACATCAATCACCAATGTGCCTTCCGTAACAATGATGTGCTCTTCGGTCGAAGACTGATGAGGCGGTGATACATGATAGCCACCCGGCAACATTTTAATATAGAACAATTCAAAACCGCTAATAGGATTATACGGAAACACATCATGAAGAATCATTTTTCCCTCAGACTCATAAACGGGGTCGATGCCTTCGATATCAATAATTTCTCCTATTTCATCTTCGCTACCCAGTAATTCTGAAAAAGAAATCTTAAGTCCAGCAGCAATTTTCCAAAGGATCGAGATTGTCGGATTGGACTTACCACGTTCTATTTGACCAAGCATCGCTTTGCTGACTCCTGTAATACCGGCTGTTTCATCTAATGTCAGCCCCCGCTCAGAGCGCACTTTTCGAATGACATTGCCGATATTATTTGTTGGATCAACCATAACTCAAACGCCTCCTATAATCCGTCATTACATCTTTTTGTTTATTATAACATTCAGTTTTAAGAACATCAACTTTATTATCATAGACGTTGACCATCGATATAACGTCTGATGATCCACCGATCATCCCCGGTATAAACAAATTTCTCCAACCGATCCGCCACACTATACAGCTCCTTGTACAAGGGTAAATCATCAATAACAAGACAGTCCATTTTAAAACCCGCTTTTAGTTTACCTACTCTACCAAAGAAACTACCACCCACCGCAGTCGCCATATGATATGCCTCTGAAAAAAGTAGTGGCTGGTATTCCGGCTTCTCCACACTCAGCTGTTTAGAAAGTTGAACACAACGAACCGTCGCCTCAGCCATAGAAATTCGATGTCCACCTGCAATATCCGTCCCTAGTCCAACAAGAATGCCTTGATTCATATATTTTCTGACGGGCATAATGCCACTGGCGATGTTCAAATTGGAATCCGGGCAGTGAACCAGCATAACACCACGCTTTTGGGTCAATGTCATTTCCTCTTCATCCAAATAAATACCATGGGCCATCAAGGTAGGACGTTGCCCATAAAGTCCGTGCTGATCATAGAGGGACGCATAACTTTCTGATCCATACAAACTATGTACCCACTTAATTTCGTCTACAGTCTCATCTAGATGTGATTGGACTGGCAGGTCATGTTCTTTCGATAATTGACCCAACGCCTCCAAACTTTCATGTGTGCTTGTTGGTGCAAATCGAGGTGTGACAATGAGTTTAACTCTTTCCTGGTCTTTATAGCGCTCAACAAGCCGGTGCATATCTTCTATATTGGTAGCCATATCCTTGATGATAAAATCAGGCGCATTGCGCGTCATACAAACCTTACCGATATAGCCACGAAGGCCTTTATCAATAAAGGTATCGAAAAGGATTTGGGTACCCATAAACGAACTTGTTCCGAATACCGCTGCCCCAAGCGTACCATAACTGATAAGTGCCTCTGCAAAGAACGCATAGACCCGTTTTGCAAAGGCCGGTTCTTCGAATTTTCTTTCCAATTCATAAGTATAATCCTTAAGCCAATCCAGAAGATGATGGCTCATACCGATGCCGCACTGAGGGTACTGCCCGCCATGGGTATGCAGATCATAAAAGCCCGGCACAATAAGCACATCCCCTAAATCCTCGACATCTAACGATTGATAAATCTCGGGTAATTGATCTGTCACCCCGACGATTTGATCCTTTTCGAAAATCAAATAGCCATTTTCAACAATGGTCAAAGACTCTGGGCTCTCCGTATAAATAATATGCCCCTTTATGATCTGCGTCATCAACACTCACTCCTTATGAAAATCACATCAACGTCACCTTGTTACGACCATTGTGTTTTGAAGCATAAAGGCCGTCATCCGCCCGCGCAATCGGGCCGTTGAGGTTGTCGTCATCCGCCGTTACTTCCGTCGCACCAATACTGATGGTAATATGTCCTACTATATTGAAGACGTTGTCTTCCACTCTTTTTCTCAATTTTTCCGCCACAATCATGGCTTCTTCACCGTTGGTATTGGGCAGGCAGCAGATAAACTCTTCACCACCCCATCTTGCCACCAAGTCGTTGACTCTCAGGGTATTTATAAAAATTTCAGCCAGCTCTTTCAGTACCGCATCGCCCTGCAAATGTCCATAAGTATCGTTCACACGCTTAAAGAAATCGATATCAATCATCAAAAGACTGAAATTACCACCATACCGTTTGCACCTCTGTAATTCACTTTCTGCAAACGTATTGAACTTGTGTCTATTATAAAGTTTTGTTAAATTGTCGCGCATGGATATTTCATTGATTCTCACTTGCGATCTCACATAGACCAAAGACGTCGCAAAAAACAAAATCATCAACAACGTCACCAAAGAACATTCGATAAAGAAATCCTGTTTTTCAATGGCCAGCGTCTGGTTTTCTTTTACACCAATAAAATAACCGACAGGTATCCCCTTAACATCCTGCAAAGCTAAAAATCGAATCAAATAGGTCTTGCCAGCCGCCGTTTCAATAATCTCAAAGGATTCCTTCCTTTTGGAGCCTTCTATGAAGGGTTCTTTAATTTTTGACAAAAGTGTCTCTGCACT
>JAFGTX010000299.1 GCA_016938815.1 Clostridia bacterium
CCCGTGAAGGGTAGTTTTTTTATGTTGAAATCCTATGATTTTATTTGATGAGTTTTTTGATTTTACCGGCATCATCGGTCAGGGGTGTCAATGAGCGATCAAAATTCAGATGATGGATGATGTTGCCTAAAAATCCGGACATGTCTACTTTTCTAAACCATTTCGCATTGAGTACGTTATCTGGAATATAGGTCAAATTCGTACAGTAGACTTTGTCGATCAACCCTTGCTTATAGTACTCGTTAAAGGTATCGATACCTGAAGTAAAAAGACCGAAAGTCGTAGCAACGTTAACACTATTGGCTTTACGTTCTTTCAGTTCCTTTGCGATATCTAAAACCGATTGTCCTGAAGCAATCATGTCATCCGCAATCAAAATATCTAAGCCTGTGACGTCACGCCCCATATATTCGTGCTGGACAATTGGATTTTTCCCATTCACCACTTTGGAATAGTCACGACGCTTGTAGAATAAGCCCACATCACATCCTAGTAAGCTGGAATAGTAAATAGAACGGTCCATGGCACCGGTATCGGGACTGATCACGATCATTTTCTTTTCAGCGGAACTGTGTTCATAGTCTTTGATGATGTTCTTTACAATTTGATAAGTAGGGTATAGATTTTGGAATGCAACCAGAGGTACGGCATTTTGAACGTTAGGATCGTGAACGTCAAATGAAACGATGTTGTTGACACCTAAACGCTCAAGTTCCTGAAGTGATAAGGCACAATCCAAAGATTCTCTTCCTTTTCTTCGGTGCTGTCTGCCTTCATAGAGTAGGGGCATGATGACGGTGATTCTTCTGGCACGGCCATTAAGTGCAGAGACCACTCTTTTGATATCTTGAAAATGTTCATCTGGACCCATATGATTAACAAAGCCGAACATATCGTAGGTGCAACTGTAATTTCCGATATCGCAAAGAATGAAAATATCCTTGCCTCGAACACTTTCTTTTATAACGACTTTTCCCTCACCATTTGAAAAACGGATTTCTTCAACATCAATCAAATAGGATTTTTCATCTTGTACAACACCAAATTCCCGACTCTGAAGTCGGTCCTCTCTTTTGCTTTTCAGGTAAGAATCTATTTGCTCGCCAAGCGCTTTACAACTTTTCAATGCAATGATACCGAGTTCGCCATTAAATTCTTGTGATTGTGATTCATCAAACATTTTTTCAACGCATCCTTTCATGAGTACTATTAACTCTATTCTAACACGGTTCTTTATAGAATATAACCGTGAATAAATATTTTAAAACATAGACAAATATCAATGTTTCCTAGGAAATCTCTTTTAAACTTTTTGAACAGTATTCTACCGCGCATGAAAGTAGTGTATAATTGTAGTTGAGGTGATGGAATTGGGAAAAGCGATAGCAATATTTAATCAAAAAGGTGGTGTAGGCAAGACCACAACCAATGTTAATTTAAGTGCTTCCCTGGTTAAATTAGGGAAGAAGGTATTGGTAATTGACAATGATCCGCAAGGCAATAGCACGAGCGGCTTGGGCGTCGATAAACGTTCTTTGGAGTATAGCTTGTACGATGCACTTATTGATGATGTGGCACCTTCCAAGTGTATTGTAGCTACAGCTTATGCTGGTCTGGATGTTTTACCGTCCAATGTAGAGCTGGCGGGTGCGGAAATAGAGATGATCGACATTGAAAATAGAGAGGGTCGGCTGAAGAAAATCATCAATGATGTAAAAGATCAATACGATTATATCTTTGTTGATTGCCCCCCATCTTTGGGTTTGTTGACAATCAATTCTCTTGTTGCTGTTGACAGTGTTCTTATTCCTATCCAGTGTGAATATTATGCTTTAGAAGGTGTTAGCTCATTGATGAATACCTTCCAATTGATCAAGAAGGGACTTAACCCGACACTCGACGTTGAAGGTGTTGTTTTGAGCATGTATGATAGTAGAACCAATCTCGCAACACAAGTGGTCGAGGAGGTTCAAAAGTATTTTGGTGATAAGGTCTATGCAACCACTATTCCCAAGAATGTTAGATTAGCAGAGGCACCTAGTTTCGGTATGCCTGTCATCGAATATGATAGCCGATCTAAGGGCGCTGTATCCTATATGGCTTTAGCGAAGGAATTTGTTAAGAAAGGGAGGAAGTAATGGCAAAACCAAAGCGTGGATTAGGAAAGGGCCTTGGTGCCTTAATTCCCCAAGAAATTGAAAGTGTTTTAAGTGATGCACCTGTAGCGGCAGAAGATGTCGAAATCATCAGTATTGATCAGATTACGCCGAATCGTAATCAGCCGAGAAAGTATTTTGACCCGGAAAAGCTGGCGGCTTTAGAGACTTCGGTTAAAGAACATGGCGTCTTGCAACCGATTTTGATCACGAAAATTGCTGATGAATATCAGATCGTAGCGGGTGAAAGACGCTGGCGGGCGGCAAAAAACATCGGTCTCAAGCAAATTCCAGTCGTTGTTAAGAACCTATCTGAAAAAGAAGTGGCTGAAATTGCTTTAATCGAAAACTTACAAAGAGAGGATTTGAATCCTGTTGAAGAAGGTATGGCTTATCAGTCCTTGATTAAAGAGTATGATTTTAGACAGGAAGATGTTGCAAAACTTGTAGGTAAGAGCCGTTCTTATGTTACTAATACCATGAGACTCCTTAAGTTGGATGAGGATACTTTGGAAGCTTTGAATAAGAAAGAAATCACAGGTGGTCATGGTCGCGCCTTACTGGCTGTAGAAGATTTAATTAAGCGTAAGGCTTTATTGGTTCAAGTGATTGATGAAGAGCTCAGCGTTCGAGAAGTGGAAAAATTGGTTTCAAAATTATCTAAAATAATTGTTGCGAAACCGTTGAGAGTAAAATCGGATGATGTCATAGCCTTAGAGGATCGAATTTCGGCTCATTTTGGCACTAAAATTAAGATAAAACATGGTTCGAAAAGAGGAAAAATTGAAATTGAGTACTATGGTGACGATGATTTGGATAGAATTTTAAATGTTATGAAGATTAAAGCGTAGATGGCTCTATAATTTTCAGAATTCGAATATTTTTAGTCAACATAGCTTGGTATAAGGAAACAAATTGCGTTCAATACAGCTCAATTTTGGATGGAGTTGTTGAAAACACTTAAGTTCAGATGACAAAAAACCGATGTTTCACGTGAAACATCGGTTTTTTTATGGATTAAGCACGAAAAGTCCTATTTTGATGTTGGGACTTCGTGAGATAGAGCTTAAATTAGAACTTAGCGCATCTCAATAACTTATGTATTTTGTGACTTTCATTTTAGGCATGAATAGCTATTTGATTGAGAAAAAAATATGGAGAGGAAAATCTCTCTTAAGAATAGGCTTGTCGGCAGATGATGCTTTCATCAACATCATTTTCGAGCAAGAAATAAAGTGTGTCAAATTGGGAATTGGTCATTGTCTATAATTGAAGATTCCTGTACACTAATAATATAGGGTTATAAGATTAAATCATGAAATTCATAATCAACTTAGATGTTTCACGTGAAACATTTAAGTCATAGGAGAAGACAGTTGAGAAAAATACTATTTATCATAAATCCTGTCGCAGGTAAAGGCATCACAAAAGAAATGATACCAGAGATAAAAAGGAACTTTAAAGATGATGTGGTAGACATTAAAATCACAAAAAATGTAGGTGACGCTACGCAAATCGCTAAAACTTATTCAGAAAGTTATTCGGATATCATTTCAGTCGGAGGGGATGGCACCTTAACAGAAATCGTTGATGGCTTAAAAGATTACAAAGGAAAGTTAGGAATCATCCCTGCAGGAACAGGAAATGATTTTGCGCGATCACTTAATATAGAGCATTCGTTATTCACTTGCCTAGAAATTATAAAGAATGGCAAAACAAAAAAATGTGATATCTTAAAGGTAAACGACCACCGCTTTATTAATGTCGCGTCTTTTGGCATCGATGGACAAGTCATCATAGAAACAGACAAGATAAAACATAAAATTAAAGGTACGACGGCTTATGTTATCAGCAGCTTAAAAGCAATCAGAAAATTTGAACCCTATAAAGTCAAACTTTCTATAGATGGAAAAACGCTAGAGCGGGAAATTGTACTTGTCGCTGTAGGCAACGGGCAATATTTTGGTGGGGGGATGCAAGTGACACCACGCGCAAAAATAGATGATGGCCAACTAGATGTCGTATTGGCGAATAAAACGTCTAAAATAAATTTGATCAAATTATTTTTAAAGCTTTTTAAGGGAGAACATATTGGTGACGCCCTTGTTGAACACTATAAATGTCTGGAATTTAAGATTGAAAGTCATGAAGATTTGTATATCAATGCAGATGGAAATTTAATTGGTAAAGTGCCAGCTTCTATAAGCGTTGAAAATGAAAAAATACAAGTCATAATTCCATAAAATGTAAAATAATCGAAAATGCGCCTTCCAAAATTAACGCTAGGCGCGAAAAAAATAAATTTAGGTATTGCGAGTTAACGACGATGCGAAGTGTGCTTCAACGTCAAAAAACAAAGGGGAACGAAGTTAAAAGGGGAAGAACGATGAATAATGAGATTAAAGAGGCTCGTGAACTCTATACGAGAAAAGGAATTTTAAAAAGAGAGATTTTGAGAGACGAAATTGCACTTTCATGGGCAAGAAGTTCTTTCTATAATATTAATATGCAAAAATTACCAATTCAAGAAAATAATCAACTTCATGAATTACGACTATCAAATGATGATCAAGAAGAATTTGAATTTGTAGATGCGATTCTTATCTTGGATCAAGTAGGCCGTCTCATTGGCTGCTATAAAAAATCACCTTTGGTGCCTTATGAAAAAATATCTTATGAAGAATCGAATATAGGGACCAACGGCATTGGCTTAGCATTCAATTTAAAAAAGGAAAGTTATGTATCTAATTATGAACATTATCACCAACTTTTTTTTGATAAAATTACCTATGGCATTCCCAAAACAGAAGGGACAAATTTTCGTACCCTTGGTTTTGTCTTATCCTTAGATTCAAAGTCGTTTGAAAATAAAAAGACCGATTTATTGGCATTATCCCAAAAAATCATACTGCAAATGGATGATCAGAAATCTCAAAATATTGAACGCATGCCAACGTCGATTGATAGTTACTTTGAAGGAAAATCAGACACCATGAAATATTTCAAGCAACGCATCGGTCAATCGTCTATGATGGAAAACCATATTTTCATACATGGCGCTAAAGGCACCGGAAAGGAAATTGTGGCACGGGCGATACATAAAATGTCACCAAGAAATGGCGAAAAAATCCATGTGCTCTATTGTGATAAACTGCCTGCGGATGTGATTATTGAAGACTATTTTGATCATTTCAAATCTAGGCTGGAGGATTGCCGTGTAGAGGGGTATGGTCTTGTCTATTGTGAGGCAATTGAGTCCTTATCTGTAAAAGCACAAGACGTGTTAACTAGATTACTAGAGTGTAAACCGATTAACACAAATAGGGATAAACATTGTAAAAACAAAGGATACAGGTTTATATTTTCGTCGGAGCTTACTTTAGCTGAAATGGAAAGCAAGGGTTTAATGAATAAGAAGTTGTTGAATCGGATAAATGGATTTACAATAAACATCCCTTCATTAAGTGATATAAAAGAAGATTTGCCGACCCTAATTACCCAGAGGATTGATAAATATGTTGCCCAATTTTATCTTGATCCAATCGTATTTTCAAATGACCTTATTAATGTGTTAACACGTTATCCATGGCCGGAGAATTATCGCGAATTGGATAAGATCATCGAGAAAATCATCTATCAAGGGCGTCATGAAAAAATCATTGATCAGAGATATGTTCCGAAAAGTCTTCAGAAAAATGGCGGCAGCACGGAACAGCTTCTACCGCTTGCAGTAACAGAAAAGAAAGAGATTATCAAGGCATTGGAGTTAATGGATTATAATGTTGCATTGACTGCTAGAGCATTAGGGATTGGTCGTAGTACACTGTATAGAAAACTTGAAAAGTATCATATCGAACTGTAGCATGTATCAAACTGGGAATGTGTATTGTTTTGATACATGTTTCTTTTTGGGACAAAGTAGAGGGTGTATCAAAACGAGAGTAAAATAAAAAGTGTACCAAACCGAGACAACTGTAAAGAGTTAACAGCAAAAAAAAGAGCTTCTTTCATTGCAGGAATCCCGCTAAAGATGTAGAATAGTATAAAAGCGATTATTTACTGTTAATTTACAGTAAGGAGAAAAGGGTATGTATAAAATTGGCGAAGTTGCTAGTATGCTTAACGTTGAAAAAGTGGTTATCTTTGAAAAGCTTATTAGCAAGGCGAAGGACATAGAACCGCATATTAGAAAAGAAAAAGGTGTCACCTATTTCACGGAGTTTGGTGTTCAGGTGATGAATGCTCTCGTGTACAATTTGCCACTTCCGGTTGAGATTCAGATAGAATCGGTAGAGCAAGAGACATCTTCAGAAAATGGTCCAGATTTAAGCGAAGAACTTATTTCTGATGAGGATATTGTACGCATCAACGAGGAGCGTTTGCGTATAAAGAATGAAATTATGTCCTGTAGAAATAAATTGATTGAGCTGGATGGACAACACAAGCAGCTCGATGAAGCGATGAGACATTATCAACAACAGATCAAAGAAGACTTGGATTGGCTTCGTATTGCCGAAGGCAAGTTAATATACAGAGCACAGCATAATGAACATTAAGGGAAGTGTATTGAAGTGTTGAAAGTTATAGAGGCTGCAAACCTATTAGGGGTTAGTAAAGTAACTATATACAAGAAGATGGAGAAGTTTAAGCGAGAGTTGAAACCCCATCTTCATAAAAAGAGAAATATTACTTTCATTGATGACGAAGGGATTGAGATCATTCGTCAATCTTTAATTGAAAACAATGTTATCTTTGAAAAGATCGACATTGAAAATCAGCTTAAAGAGCTACAAGATGAACTTGAGACATCCATGGGTCAACTGGAGTGGATGAACAATCAATTGATGACGGCTTATCGGGATGATATTTTAAACTTAAGGTTTGTACTGGATCTCTTGAATGGGCAAATTAAAGTCAAAACGGCGCAATTGATGGAGAAGGAAGAAATACTGACGAATTACAAGGATATCAATAGGTTAAATAAAGAACGTATTGAAAACATCAAGTCTTTACTTATTTAATTATCTATATACATTTATAACTTAGGAGGGAGTAAAGTGGCTAAAAAGAATATTTTTGAAAAGCTTGGATTAATCGAGGCTGAGTACGTTGAAGATGATGCTCAAAATGAGGAAATGATGACAATGCCCGATATTACGATGCAAGATCCAGTAATTGCAAATTTGGCAAAGGACACAGATGAATTGAATGACGATGAGGTCAAAGAAATTGAAGGCAAATTGGATGTGCTCATCGGCGCTTATGAAAAGAATAAATTGTTGACCATTGAAGATATTTATCGTAATGCGCGCGTAGAAACGGATACAAAGAAGACCATTTTCATGGCAGATATCTTTCTCAAGGCATTGCCAGAGAATTTACCGGTAGATGTTAAGAAGGAGTCCCTGCTCAATATCATGAACGTGTCTAATATTCCGGTAGATACATTGCTTAGTGATGCTTACCAAAGAATAGATGCGCTTAACACGGTTCTTGAAAATACGGTTCAAACGACACAGTCTGTTATTGAGAGCAATGAAGCTTCAATTCGTGAATTGGAAAGAAGAGTCGTAGAATTGAAAAAAGTAATCGACGAGCGTAGAAAGTTCGAAGAAGATCAAAACACCCTTATTGAGTATGAAGTGCAGAAGATCATAGGTATTGTAGACTATATCAAACAGTAATCATCACAATACAACTTAGGGAGTGAGGTTCTTGAAAAAGAGATACAGAGTGACAACTCGAGGAAAAATTGTATTCTCCTTAACGGCCTTGTTGGCTGTCTATGGCTTGTTTTCGATGTTGACGCTGCCCAAAGAGGCGCCGATAGAGACTGATCCTCAATCGTCTGTCATTGTAGAGGCAGTGGTGGATGAAGCGCCTTTGGATCAAGAGGCATTAATCAATGACGCAGAGGTCATCAATGATGAGACAATGGCAGATGGCGTAGAAAACGAAATGCCGGTCGATGGGCAACAAACGACTATGGCGGATACATCCGGTGAAGAGCCCGAGCAAGGAGAAGAGGTTATAGCAATACAAACTTTAGAAGAAGCGGGTTTTACGGTGTATTATGAACCGAATGCATACTATGTACCGGAAGGTGATTTGAAATATCTGATTGACTTTGTAGCGGTAGCCTTGGCTTATCCTGAAGAGGATATTATCATTGAAGGTAATGTGCATCATTCAGTTGGCGACAAAGAGGCATGGGATACGGAAAATGTAGATCAACTTGGGTACACCCGAGCGCTTGTCATCAAAAATGATTTGATTAAACGCGGCATTGCAAAAGAGAGAATTACCATTTACAATAATAGAAATGAAAAGCCACTCAATTTAGATCTTTCCAAGGATTCAGTTGCTTTGAATAGACGTTCAGAGGTATATTTTAGCCAATTTATGTATAAAGAGATCGATACTAAATAGCCTAGCGATAGGCTATTTGTTTTTCCTGGGAAATACGCGCGTGTTGACATCTCTGAAAAAAGGTCTTAATATTGTAAGAGATGCACCCGTAGCTCAGCAGGATAGAGCAACCGCCTCCTAAGCGGTAGGTCGGAGGTTCAAATCCTCTCGGGTGCGCCATATTTGGAGTGTCTATGACGAAAGAAAAGTATATGTTTGAAGCCTTGAAAGAGGCCGAAAAGGCTCTGAAATTGGGTGAAGTACCCATTGGTGCCGTTATTGTGAAAGATGGTGTCATCATCGGGCGTGGTCACAATAAGAAGGAATGTTTGAAAGATGCCACCAATCATGCAGAGATGATCGCGATCAAGGAAGCTTCCGTGACAATTGGAGGATGGCGATTGACAGGATGTCAGATGTATGTTACTATTGAACCCTGTGTGATGTGTGCTGGTGCCATATACCAGACGCGTATTGATAAAGTGGTTATCGGAGCTAGAGATATCAAGGCTGGTGCGGTGGAATCACTGTATCATATCTTATCCGATGAGCGGTTGAATCATATTGTAGATTGCGAATTTGGTATTCTTGAGGACGAAGCTAGAGAAATAATGCAACGTTTTTTTCAGCAACTTAGAAGGAAATAACAGATATAAATAAGGAGAGATGTCCGAGTTGGCTAAGGGGCACGCCTGGAAAGCGTGTAAGGCTGTCATGGCCCCGCGGGTTCGAGTCCCGCTCTCTCCG
>JAFGTX010000300.1 GCA_016938815.1 Clostridia bacterium
ATTTTCCGTGCTCAAAAATTGGCGGAACTCGGTGAACTTTCGGCCGGTGTCGCCCATGAAATCCGAAATCCCTTGGCCTCTATCAAAGGTTATGCCCAGGTAGCCATGCGCACAACCGATTCAGGGACACAGCTTCACGATGACCTCAATGTGATTTTATCGGAAGCGGACCGCCTAGAACGGATACTTGAACGTTTCATGACATTTGCCCGTCCGGATACGCCTGAGTTTTCAGCCTGTCACTTGAACATCATCATCAAAGAAACCATCGACCAGATCAGTAAAGGCATGCAAATCGGTAATATCAACATTCGACATCGCTATACTAAAAATGATCTGATCTTTGTGGATTGCAATCAGATCAAACAAGTCTTGTTCAACTTGATCCTTAACGCCATCCAAGCCATGCCAAAGGGTGGCAATATCGATCTGGTCACGTTGCTCAATGAGGGCAGTGACATCATTGAAATTCATGTCATCGATAACGGAGAAGGCATCTCACCGGAAATTCAGGACAAAATCTTTTCGCCCTTCTTTACGACCAGAGATGAGGGCACTGGACTCGGCCTTGCCATCTGTTCACGGATTATAGAAAATCACAAGGGCATCTTAGAAGTTCAAAGCGATGTAGGTATCGGTACACGAATCATCATCAAATTACCGCTCGAGAAAGGAATCAGCCAATGAAATCATTAACTGTACTCGTTGTTGAGGACGAGATCAAACTTTTAAATCTTTTAGAACGCATCATCGCCAATGAAGGCTATCACGTCAAAACTGCAAAAAATGGGTTTGAAGCTTTAGAAATCATAGATTCCCATACCATAGATATCGTTTTGACCGATATCAAAATGCCGGGTATGGATGGCATCGAACTCCTAACCACCATCAAAACAATCGATTCTTCTATAGAAGTGATTCTCATGACGGCTTTCGCAACTGTAGAAACAGCCGTTGATGCCTTAAAAAAAGGCGCTAGAGACTATATTAGAAAACCTTTTGACATAGAGGAAATCATTGATGCCATTCAAAAAACATCTCTGCTTTTGCAAACGGAGCTTGAAAAACCTTCTGGTACTCTCCACGCCGATGAAATGTTGACTGCCAACAGCCGCTCCATGCAGGAACTTCTGAAGATCATTCATAAAGTGGCACACAGCTTGGTGACTATCAGTATCCAAGGTGAAACTGGCGTTGGTAAGGAATTGGTTGCTCGTGCCATACACGCACTCAGCGATCGCGCCAATCAGCCCTTTATCACGGTCAACTGTTCTGCCCTACCGGAAACCCTACTAGAAAGTGAGCTCTTCGGCTACGAAAAAGGTGCCTTCACCGGTGCATTTGCTCGAAAACTCGGCCGATTTGAACTGGCCAATAAAGGTACCATCTTTCTAGATGAAATTGGTGATATTTCACCACTCATCCAACTGAAACTTTTGCGGATTTTACAAGAACGTGAATTGGAACGCCTCGGCAGTACAGAAACCATACATCTGGATATCCGCATCATCACCGCAACCAACAAAGACTTAGCTCAACTGGTCGAATCCGGTGATTTTCGCGAAGACCTTTTTTACCGCTTGAACGTCATCCCGATGGCTGTCCCATCTCTCCGCGAACGGGCCGAAGATATTCCAGCACTCATTAAAGTCTTCATGCGCACCTCTATGAGTAAGCATCACATTCAGCAAAAAGAATTGACACCAGAAGCGCTGGAAATTTTGCTGAATTACCCGTGGCCAGGCAATGTACGGGAATTAGAGAACATCATCGAGCGTATCCTCGTCATCAGCGAAGGCGACACGATTACCGTCGATGATCTTCCAAACAACATCAGGTTCTATAACCTTCCCACTCAGAACCCTTTGAACTCCGCTATAGAATCCGTAGAAGAAAACGCCATTAGGGCTACTTTAGATGCTATGAACGGCAACGTGACAAAGGCCGCAGAAAAATTGGGCATCAGCCGCCGATCTCTCCACCGTAAAATCAACAAATTCAATATTCATCACGATTAATATGTATGCCATAGTGTATTTGAATAAATACACTATGGCATATTTTTTTATTTTATAGGGAATGTCAATAGTAAAAGCGTTTTTATTTTTTTATTAATGAACCTTCGTAATTTAATATTTCTATTTAGATTGACCTCTATTTCCAAATATCTTACACTTAGGTTTGCTTTATAAGTAAACGCAGAAAACAATCAGTTTACTTGGCTAGATTGGAGCCCAGCGATGGAAAAGAAAAAAGTGATCTATGTAAGTCACTGCATTTTAAACACAGCTACGAAGGTACGAAAAGATGCCCCTGTTGAAGAAAAACCTGAGGAACGTTTGCGGAAGAAATTCTTGACACAGGCCATTCAAAACAACATACATATTGTACAACTCCCCTGTCCTGAGCATAAACTCTACGGTACCGAACGTTGGGGACATACCAAAGAACAATTTGACCATCCACACTTTAGGAAACAGTGTCGCGAAATGCTGAATCCTTTCATGGATGACTTGAAAGTATACCTTCAAAACACTGATGAATATGAGGTTTTAGGTATCCTTGGCATTGACGGCAGTCCCAGCTGCGGGGTCAACTTTACCTGCAGTGGTGCATGGGGCGGCGAACTCATGTCCAATACAAGGCTCTCAGAAACATTAGAAACTATCTGCAGAGTCCCTGAACGCGGTGTCATGATCGAAGTGCTCAAGGACATGCTTCAAGAATCAAACATCACTATCGATTTTTATGGTTTGGATGCCATGCATCCAGAAGTACTGAATCATTTATTGGAGTAAATTTATGAAAATCCGTCTTGAAAATATTTCAAAACAATACCACGAAACATTGGCTGTGGACGATTTGACCTTGCATATCGGCGACGGTGAACTGGTAAGTTTGCTCGGCCCCAGCGGCTGCGGCAAGAGTACGACCCTTGCCATGATTGCCGGACTTGAAATGCCTACAAGTGGCCGTGTCATTTTCGATAACGACATCGTCAACGATGTACCAGCAGAATCACGCGATATCGGCATGGTGTTTCAAAACTACGCCTTATACCCACATATGACCGTTTTGGAAAACATCATGTTTCCCCTTAAAATGAGAAAAATTTCAAAAGAACAGCGTATTGAAAAAGCTATGGCAATCGCAAGGTGGATGCAATTAGAAGACCTTGTAAACCGGAAACCCTCCAAACTATCCGGTGGTCAACAACAAAGAGTTGCCATAGCCCGCGCGCTTGTCAAAGAGCCCAAGATTCTCCTTTTGGATGAACCCCTATCCAATCTGGATGCGCGGCTACGCATTGAACTTCGGGATGAAATCCGACAATTGCAAAAGAAATTGAAGATCACCACCATTTTCGTAACCCACGATCAGGAAGAAGCCATGAGTATCTCAGACAAGATTCTTCTGATGGATAAGGGGGTCTTTCAGCAATATGCTTCACCGAAAGAGATGTATGAAAAACCCGTCAACACTTTTGTCGCCTCTTTCCTTGGTAATCCACAAATGAATCTCTTGCCTAACGATGACTTCATGGATACAAAAGCGAAAACCACCGTCGGAATACGCCCAGAAGACTTTGTCGTCGTGCCCTCTAAAGGCAGCTATCAAGGTCAAATCACTAGCGTTCAGACACTAGGAAAAGAGCTCTATCTAGGCATTCAACTCCATAATGAAAAAGTGACTGCCTGCGTCAGTTGGGATCACCGCTACGACGTTGGGGACACCATTGAACTGGATATAAAAAAACACCACCTTTTTGATGCGAAGGGGAAACGGATTGATTATGAAGAAATATAGCCGTCCGATTAACACCGAGCTTAGAGCGATGGCCTATTTGCTGCCCGCCTTGGTGATTATCGGTATTTTTCAGTTTTATCCCATATTCAAGTCTTTTGCCATGGGGTTTTACACCAAATTTGATTATTTGACCGATAGGGTTTATGAAACCGGACTTGGTAATTTTAAATACGTTTTCAGCGATCCTGATTTTTACTTGGCGATGAAGAACACGTGTATCTTTGTGTTTTTTGCAGTCCCGCTCGGCATCTTGATCGCGTTGATACTTGCCGTCCTAATTGATCGGCAAAGACATCTGAAATCTTTTTTTCAAAGCGTCTACTTTTTACCCTTTATCACCTCCACAGTTTCCGTATCCATCGTTTGGAGTTGGATGCTCAACAAGGATTTCGGTCTCGTCAACGCCTTGTTGAAACTCTTTGGCATACCAAAGGTCGCGTGGCTTACTGATCCAAACATGACGCTACCCATCCTCATTGCCTTCAGTGTATGGAAAGGACTGGGCTATAAGATTATTTTGATCCTAGCCGCCCTTCAAGGCATCGACACCCAGTACTATGCAGCCGCGAGAATCGACGGTGCAAAGGCATGGAAGCAATTTTTACATATTACAATACCTTTATTGAAACCCTGCTTGACCTTCCTTTACATCACGTCAAGCATTGGCGCTTTCAAAATATTTGACGAAGTCTACATCATGTACGCACAACAGCCTGGACCACTCAAAAGCGGTTTGACCATTGTCTACTATATTTTCAACAAATTCTACAGGCATTGGGAATTCGCTATTGCAGCGGCAGCAGCATTTGTACTATTCCTTATTATTTTATTGTTGACGGTGATCCAATTCATCATCGCTGATAAAAAAGAAAGATAGGTGACGCTTATGAAAATTCGTAACCGACTGAAACATAGCGTGTCTTTCATTGTACTTGCCATCGGCGCGCTCGTTGTCGCACTGCCTTTTATATGGATGATTCTTACAGCTGTAAAACCTTCCAACGAAGTACTTCTCATGCCGCCAAAATGGTTTCCCTCAACTCTTGTTTGGGAAAATTTTGTGACCGCCTATCACGCGGCACCTTTTAAGCAGTATTTGGCTAACAGCATTTTCGTATCCATCTGCATTACCGCAGGTGAAATCGCAACGGCCATCCTAGCGGCATTTGCTTTCAGTCACTTGAAATTCAGGGGCAAGCAAGCGCTTTTCATCGGCTTAATCGGGACCATGATGGTGCCCAGCGAAATACTGATTATACCCAACTATATGACCCTCAGCCATTTCGGTTGGATCAACAGTTACAAAGCCTTAATTTTACCTTGGTGTACTAGTATTTTTTCCATCTTCCTGTTAAGACAGCAGTTTTCAACAATTCCTGTGGCCTACTATAAAGCCGCACGTCTGGACGGCTGTAGCGACTTTCAGTATTTATGGACCATTCTCGTACCCATGTCCATGCCAACGATATTTTCTATAGGCATCTTAAAATTCATCAACAGCTGGAATGCCTATTTATGGCCGCTAATTGTTACCAATACGGTAGAAATGCGCACACTTCCAGTCGCATTAGCGGTATTCTCAAACGAAGGTGGCGTTCACTATAATACGCTGATGGCCTTCTCACTAATGATTATACTGCCGATTTTCATGCTCTATCTCCTCTTGAAGCAGCAAATTATCAAGGGTGTTGGTAGAACTGGACTAAAAGGATAATTTTACGCTTTATGGCGTATGATTATAAATCTATTATTTTGGAGGAACGAATCAATGAAAAAAGTATTAAGTATGCTGCTTGTTTGCATGATGATGGCAACTCTATTTGTCGGTTGTGCAACGAAAGCAGATACAACAGAACCAGAAAATAACGCAACTGAAGCAACTCCTGAAACAGCAGAACCAGCTGAAGCACCAGAAGCTGCAGAACCTGTTGAAATCACATTTTGGCATGCGATGAGCGGGGCCAATGAAGAAGCGATGCTAAAAATCACAGATGATTTCATGGCAGCTTATCCAAATGTCAAGGTGACACTTGTCCAACAAGGCGGCTACAGAGATTTATTCGACAAATTAATGGCTGCAGCCAAAGCAGAGCAATTGCCTACAATCGCTCAAATTTATTCAAACCGTCTTTCTTGGTATGTCTCTAAAGGTCTTGTAGAAGATATGACACCTTACATGCAAGATGCTGAAAATGGTTTTACTGCTGCAGATTATGAAGATATCCCTAAAATGTTTCTGGACGATGGTATCTGGGATGGCAAACAATACGCAGTACCTTTCAACAAAAGTCAAATGGTACTTTACTACAACGTAGATATGTTGGAAGATGCTGGCGTTGCCGTACCGACAACATGGGAAGAATGGACAGCGGCTTCAGCAGCCTTGACTGCCGATAAAGATGGCGACGGCGAACCAGATGTTTACGGTACAGTTTTCGAAAATGGCCTATCGACAGACATCGCTCCTTGGTTCAAACAAGCTGGCGGCACAACAATCAACGATGAAACCGGGGAGATCATGTTCAATACAGAGGCAGCAAAAGAAGCTGTAGCCTTTATCAACACCATGATTCAAAATAAGACAGCACGTTTTGCTGGTGATGACAAAAGCCAAAACGTGCCATTACAACAAGGTAGAGCGGCGATGTGCGTTGCATCAACATCGGCACTGCCATATATCGAAAAAGACACCATGGAAGGCATCACAATCAACTGTGCGCCACTTCCAAGCTACAAAACAGATGACCAATTATTCTACGGTACTAACGTAACCATGTTTAACGCAGCTTCTGAAGCAGAAAAAGCGGCTGCATGGAATTATGTAAAATTCCTTACAAACACAGAAAACACAGCATACTTCGGCTCTCAAACAGGTTATATCCCTGTAAGAAAATCAGCA
The DNA here is from genome assembly GCA_016938815.1 of Clostridia bacterium. Lineage (GTDB taxonomy): Bacteria > Bacillota > Clostridia > Peptostreptococcales > Acidaminobacteraceae > JAFGTX01. The sequence continues at coordinate 6,707 of JAFGTX010000300.1, forward strand.
CAAGAAGTGCCAGTGTTCAAAGCCGTACTTGAAGAAAAACCGATGAAAAAAGTACCGTTCGCTTCTATGGACAGAGGTTTCCAAGGTGCTCGTTGTGTTGGTTCTATCAACGCCCTGGACGCTTTAGGCGAAGAACTTGACTTGGTATTCAGTGGTCAAAAAGATATCGACAGCGCACTAGCAGACGCTCAAACAAAAGGCGAGCAAGCTATGGAAGCAGCTCAAAATAATTAATCATTCACACGAAAAACAAACGATTACATAAAACGGCGGGGCGCGAGCCCCTCCGTTTTTTTATGACGCCATTGGATGATGCCACCACCTTAAGAACCCGTCGAATGGTAATGTTTTAAACTTGCTTGCCAGAAGATGACGCAGGGTGCGAGAAAACATATGGTAACTAGAGGCGTCAGCCCCATTAGTGGCGATTTCACACGTCCTAAAAGATACATGAGCGGATAGTACTGAGAACACGCAAGGGGCAAAATAAAAGTGAAAAATTTAAGGGCGCCCTCACCATAAATAGAAATCGGGTATTTACCGAATTCCCGACCACCATCGGTAAAAATATTGATGAACTCCAGACCCTCTGTCGTATAAAAGCAAAGTGCCGCATAAACGATATAGCAACCTATAAAGTAACAAACACCTCCAAGAATCATCAGAACATACACCGTTACTTTAAAAAATGACCATTCTACCGCTGCACCGACGACTGCATAACCCATAATCAAAAGTGCCTGAAAGAGTCGCCCAACACTGCTAAATTCCATCTTAGAAGCAAAAACCCAAAATAAGGGCTCTGCCGGCCTCAAGAGCATGCGATCGAAAGCGCCGGTGGAAAGTGTAGACGGGAAGTATTTAAAGCCGCTAGCAAAGCATTCTGAAATGCTATAGGCCATCAATACAGCCGAAAAGCACAGCAGCACATCTGTATAGGTAAATCCCGAAACATCATCAAAACGCATGAAAATGAAATGAACCGCCAGAAATGAAGCAAAGGAAATCAGAAACTGTCCAAGCACCATCAGTAGAAATGACGATTTGTAGGACATGGCGGCGGAAAAATGCAACGCCATCATTTTTAAATATAGTTTCATTTACCCTCCTTGAACAACGGCATGACGCAAGGCCATTTGCATAAGCACCTTGCCCACCAGTAATAGTATGACCAACCAGAACCATTGAAGACCAATCGCAGAAAATACCCCACTCCCACTAATATGACCGCTGTAAATTCTAAAGGGCGTGTTTTGCATCGAAGCAAAGGGTAACCACTCGACATAACGTCGGATATGATCCGGCAAAAACGGCAGTGGAATAATACCTCCAGATAGAAACTCCATCAACGAAAGAGCGACAATCCTTAATCCGATAGGCGACAGGGTCAGCATAGTCAAAACATAAATCAACATGGTAAAAGCCACAACCACTAAAAAACCCGATATCAATGAAATTGAAAAAAAGATGAGCTGTAGTGGTGGTTGTGTCCACAGAAACTTATAGGGTTTTGGCAACAGGGATGCCGCAATCAAAATTGGAAAAAAACGCAACAGTGCCTTGGAGAAACGATTAGACATACTTTTGACAAACCAGACGTTATAAAGATCAATTGGGCGACAAAGCTCATAGGCAATGTTTCCCGTAGCAATCATGTCTAGAATGTCCTGATCCAAAAACCATGTCATGAAAAGCGTCATAAAGGCCTGTTGAAGCCAAAAATAGGACGCCAGCTGTTCTAAGGTCATTGGCGACGCCGCAGGATTGCTTATGTATAAGGCATGGTACAAAAGTATCTGTAAAAGACCCCAGAAAAATTGCGTGAGCACACCTGCATAAACTGCTGCGCGATACTGCAATTGATGGTTGAGCGTCAAAGTAAAATAGAGTCGATATTTTTTCATATGTCATATTCCCTATACAGCGATGAAATGATTTCTTCTACTGAGGCCTCCTGAATGGCAACGTCACTGATGACGGCATCCTTACATAAGTGCTCTATGGCGTGATTGACTTTGATAAGATCGGTATCTACACTGCTTATGACATGGTTGTGTTCATTGCTGAGAATATGAATCCCCTCAGTATCCGTAAAGTGTCCTTCATGGTAGTGCACCACGATTTTTTTTCTACGCCCGTAGCGCTGACGCAAGTCACTCAAATGACCATCCATCAAAATTTCACCCTTTCCAATCAGCACCACTCTTTTAGTCAAGGCCTCTATATCCTGCATATCATGTGTCGTTAAAATAACCGTCGTCTTCATTTCCTTATTGAGGCGCATTATAAAATCCCTGACCGCGATTTTTGAAACCGCATCCAAGCCAATCGTTGGTTCATCCAGAAATAAAATGGCGGGATTATGCAATAATGAAGCAGCAATTTCACAGCGCATACGCTGACCCAGCGACAACATGCGCACTGGGGTTTTCAAAAGTTCTTCCAGATGCAATAACTCTGTAAGCGATACCAGATTCCTTTTATAAGTCCCATCTGGAATTTCATAAACCGCTTTAAAAAGCTCATAAGAATCGATGACCGGAATGTCCCACCACAACTGAGAACGCTGCCCAAATACGACACCGATGTCCTTCACATGAGCCTTTCGATCTTTCCAAGGTGTTTTGCCGTTGATGAGACATTCACCTCCATCTGGCACTAAAATACCACTCATGATTTTAATAGTACTACTTTTCCCGGCGCCATTCGGGCCAATATAACCGACAATTTCTCCTGGTTTTACAGAAAAACTAATGTCCCTTAAGGCGTGTACCGTCTCCGTGTTACGATGTACTAAATTTTTTAGTGCTGCAAAAGTTCCAGCCTCTCTCTTGCTCACACGATAAGTCTTACTGATGTGCTTCAACTGGATCACAAAATATCCCCTTTCTCAAAAAAGTTTTAAAAATCAGTTTACCACTTACATCCAGTAAATACAATCATAAAAATTCTATACTCAAAACGTTTCACTAAAAAAAGCAATATAAACCTGCCTATCGCAACTTGTGCCAAAAATGTCCCACCGAGACATCTGTGGCACACTTTTATGAGACAAACGTTTTCCGAAACCACTTAAATAGCCATTATGAAAGTTGGCATCACTTTTGCTACATATAATCATGTAATCATTTTAGTTTTATTTAAGGAGGAGTTTTATAATGGTTTTTGACACAGGTAGTACGGCGTTTATGCTGCTCGCGACAAGTTTGGTAATGTTAATGACACCAGGCCTTGCGTTCTTTTACGGCGGTCTAGTAGGTCGTAAAGGTGTACTAGCAATCATGATGCAAAGTTTTGTCTCGTTAGGCATTACGACAATTTTATGGGTAACCGTCGGTTATTCACTTTGCTTCAGTGGTGATATCGGTGGTATCATCGGAAATTTAAATCACGCATTTCTTAATGGAGTAAACCTTACAGATGCTTTTTCTCCTACGAACAACATTCCAACAGTTGTATTCGTTGCCTATCAAATGATGTTCGCAGTCATCACGCCAGCCCTTATCACAGGTGCTTTCACAGAGCGTGTTCGTTTTAAAGCCTATCTGATTTTCCAAATTTTTTGGTTGTTATTGGTTTACTTCCCATTCACACATATGGTATGGGGCGGCGGTATCCTTGCTCAACTTGGCGTATTAGACTTTGCTGGCGGCATCGTTGTTCATGCTACAGCAGGTATGGCGGCTTTAGCTTCTGTCTTCTTCGTTGGCAAGAGAGCAGTCAAAGAAAGTCAACCACACAGTATTCCACTGATTGCACTTGGTACAGCACTGCTGTGGTTCGGATGGTACGGCTTCAATGCAGGTAGTGAATTGAAAGTCGATGAAATCACATCCATTGCTTTTTTGAATACGGACATCGCAGCCTCCTTCGCTTCAATGGTTTGGTTAGCTATTGAATGGAAACACACTGGCAAACCTAAATTCGTAGGTTTCCTTACAGGCGCTGTTGCTGGTCTTGCAACGATTACACCAGCTGCTGGTTTCGTTGGACCTAAAGAAGCCGCCCTCATCGGTATCATCGCAGGTATCGTCTGCTTCTATGCGGTTGAGCTCAAGAACAAATTAAACTGGGACGATGCACTAGACGTATGGGGCGTTCATGGCGTTGGTGGTATTACAGGGGTAATCCTACTTGGCGTATTTGGCACCACAGCCATCAATCCAGCAGGTGCTAACGGCTTAATCCATGGCGGCACAAGCTTCTTCCTAGTAGAATTGGGAGCAGTCGTATTTGCCAGCGTTTACGCATTCGTCATTTCCTACGGTATGTTGTACGTGATTGATAAAATTACACCTGTGCGTGTTAATTCCGAAGAACAAAACATCGGTCTTGATGAAACGCTACACGGTGAAAATGCTTATCTAATCTAGTGCCATCTATAACTCGCGCTATTAAAAAAATTAAAAAGGACTTGGAAGCCACTAGAGTTTCCAGTCCTTTTTTGCTATATTGCCGCACTGTATTGATACTTTAAATATGTCTATCTGTAACATAAGAACATTCAATTAGACATTGCACCCTTTTTACAAGGATAATGGTAATAGAAATTATTAAGAGACAGGGGGCATTTGCTTTATGAGAAACATTGCTATTTCAACTGCTGCTTTTTGCCTATGGGATATCGGTCCCGAACGCAAATTGCAAATATGCAAAGACTTCGGATTCGAGCACGTCGTCATTGCCTTCAGTACGTTAAAGATGCTAAAGCAATTTTCATCTTCTGACAAACTCTGCCAACAACTCTCTTCCTTCAAGGCAATTTCAATCCACGCGCCTTGGCGTGGTATAAAATACAAAAACAATAAAGCTACTAAAGAAATTGTAGACTGTTTGAATCTTATCATGGATAAGGTTAGTATCTCAACGGTCATTTTCCATTTTGACTGCATTGAGGACTTCCAGTGGCTAAAAACCTGCCAATTTGATTACTGCATCAAAAACCCTGCCCGACATTCTTGGGATGAATTCAATACAGCCATAGAGCAGCATGGTTTTGACAGCGTTCTAGACATCAACCGTGCAACACGATTCGAAGACTATATGGACCAGTATCTCCAAAAACATAGCAATTCATTGAAAGCTGTTCACGTCAGCGGCTACATGGAGGATCTTGGTCGCACACCCATTGTAGAAAGTGGTCAACAATTTCTGCTGGATAAGCTAAAACCCGTTGACGCACCAATGATTATCGAAGGTCTTTTCTCTCCTGGCGACTTCCAGAGTATTCGAGATGAAATCCAAGTCATTCAAGAACGCATCTACTGTGCTAAATAAATAATCTATTAAAATCTGTATCCAGTCCATTTCTGGTGCAGGTTTTTTGTTATCCTAAATTTCAAAAAAATTCTAAAAACATTTGACAGAGAATTTTTATCGTGATATTCTTTATTTGTAATCAATACAATTTTGTAATTAATTAAAATTGATTCAAAGCTCGTTAGAGCATTTTTAAATAAAAAAATAATTAGGAGGAATGTAAAATGGAAAATGCAAAATTACCTTTATTAGGGGATCGGTTCCCAGAGATGGAAGTGAAAACAACGCACGGTATGAAAAAATTACCCGGTGACTACAGCGGAAAATGGTTCGTATTATTCAGCCATCCAGGTGATTTTACACCGGTATGTACTACTGAATTCGTGGC
>JAFGTX010000047.1 GCA_016938815.1 Clostridia bacterium
AAATGATAATACTGTCCAGAATTCAATAGAGAATCGGATGGAGGGGATGGTGACATTCCAAAAAGTGCGCCACCACAATGCCCCATCGATCTTAGCAGCATCATAGAGTGATTCATCGATGCTGCTCATGGCAGCAAGAAAAAAAATGCAGCCAAAACCGAGACGTAACCAGACACCATATACTAAGCCAAGTGTGTTGAGGGCTAGTTTAGGTGTGCTTAACCAATCGAGGGCCAATGAGTCCAGCCCTACCATCATCAGGATATTATTCAATGGACCAAGTTTTCTAAATAGTATGCTGCTGATCATTCCCATGATGACATAGCCCAGGATGTTGGGTATGTAGATGATTGCCCTGAAGAGTGACCAGCCTTTGAGTCCCTCTCGTAAAACAGCAGAAATTAGAACGGGAAGAATGACTCCCAAGGGGATGTAGAGAAGCAGGATAAATGTATTTTTGATGGAAGTCCAAAACGTTTCGTCCTGGAGCATGGTACGGTAGTTGGATAAACCGATGAATGTAGCCTTTCCCATACCTTTCCATTTAAAAAAGCTTAAGTAAATATTTGCAACCACAGGGTAGAGAATAAAAACCAGCAATAGTGCGATCAGTGGTGCAATCAACAGAAATGGTTCCAGCATTTCCTTCTTCATTTTGAATGATTGAAGTTTCATAGGTAGCTCCTCATGCAATAGTATGGGTTGTCTGTACGCCTAATGCAATTTCAGACAACCCATAACATATCCAGTTACTTGGAATTCTGAACGCTATCGAGCATACCTTGGGAAACTTGAATGAACTTATCTATACTGATCTCCTTGGTAACAAAAGCTTGTGCGCAATACCTGTCAAAATTGCCGTTTGCGTCTTCATTCAGCAACAAGGTATTGAAATCCAACACAAAAGGTCTTTGCAGAATTTCAGCAACCAGTGGGTATCCCAAGCTCTTGATGTCGACATTCTTATTCGGAGATAGGGCACCTGTCATTCCCATCCAAAGAGCATT
>JAFGTX010000048.1 GCA_016938815.1 Clostridia bacterium
ACCACAAATCAGAACATGGCAAATAAATTCAAAAGAGATAACTTCTCTATGAATGAATTAGAAGCGATTGCTGAAGCTTTGGATTGTGAGTTTGAGGGGTATTTTGTTGATAAGAATGGGGATAAAATATAGTCTGTTAACTGAGCGAAATCTCAGATAATAAAAAACACTACATTTATTTTATATTTAGCAAATGTGTTTTATTAAAAATTTAGAGAGCGAGTTGAAATATATGAGTATGCGTACAGAAGAAATTTGGAAAGAATTTAATCAATCGTTGAAAAAGTTTATCCGTAGCAAAGTATCAGATTCTAATGATATTGAAGATCTCATGCAAGATATCTTTATAAAGTTACATCAAAATATCGGCCAACTAAATGATGAAACAAAAGTAAAAGCATGGATTTTTAGGATAACTCGTAATGCGATTTATGATTACTATAGAAAAAAATACAATAGTGTTGAACTCATTGAATATAATGATGATTTATTCAGTACCGCTGAAAATGAAAAGTCAAATGATAATGATATAGCACTATGTATAAAGCCAATGCTAGATGACTTGCCTGATATATATAAAGAAGCCATTATTCTAACTGAATTTCAGAACATGACGCAAAAAGATCTTAGTAATCACCTTGGAATTTCTTTATCTGGTGCAAAATCGAGAGTTCAACGCGGGAGAAAAATGCTAAAAGAATTATTGGTAAACTGCTGCCAATTAGAATTTGATTGCCACGGCAAAATAATTGATTATGAGCAAAATAAAAAAACAAAGTATTGCTAAATATCAAATTAATTGCATCCTTTTTATGAGCCGTCCGTCTATCATAATGAAAGATAAAAAACATTAATACTTTTGGGAGGTCTATTATGACAAAACTTATTATTGAATGGAAACACTTGGATGTTGAAGGTGAAACTTGCGACCGCTGTTACGACACCGGTGAAAATCTAGTACATGAGATAAAACGCTTAAACAGAAAGCTCAATTCGAGTGGCTATGAAGTAATACTTCAAGAAACTATTCTCAATAAAGATCAAGTTACCAGTTCGAATATTATTCTATTTAATGGTGTACCAATTGAAGATATTATCGAGCTCAAAGTATCAGAAAATTATTGTGAGTCATGTTCAGAGTTAATAGGTTCTCAGACATACTGTAGAACAATTAGCTACGATGGTAACGAATATGAAGATATACCAGCAAAGGCTATAAGACACGCCGCATACAAATCTCTTGGTCTAGATCAGAGCGAATCAAATACTTCTAATTTTCCATCATGTAGCTGTGGTCAAAATGGATGTTGTTAAAACAACATATTAATTTGAGAGATTTCTTTTAAGTTCAATTCAAATTCATCACTGATCTTTATCAAACAGGCAATAAAAAATCCTGAATTCACTCTCACGAATTCAGGATTTTTTGCTACCTATTTTCCATTTTTGACTCTCAAAATATACTGTTGGTAGACGTGTTCCCACGTACCAGGTCATATAACGACTTTGATTCTGATACTACTTTTTAGGTCTTTTTGGTGGTAATTTTCGCTGTTTTTACTGAAACTGAAGAACTCATAAAAGTGCTTAAACTCCAGTAAAATCAAGGGTTTTGGCGTTGTAGTTTTACTACCGTCTCCACATGAAACGTATGCGGGAACATATCCACCGGCTGAATTTCCTCTACCTTGTAGCCCCTGCCGATCAAGTATTCCAAATCCCGTTTCTGGGTCACTGGATTACAGGAAATATAGACAATTTTTTCAGGCTTAAGTTTCGCAACAGAAGCTAGGAAGCGCTCATCACTACCACCTCTTGGTGGGTCCATGAATACCACGTCCACTTTTTCGTTGTGGTCAGCCATTTTCACCATGAAAGCACCAGCGTCCCCTTGAACGAAACGCACGTTGTTGATCTTGTTGTTCTTTGCATTGTTAATGGCGTCTTTCACCGCGTCTTTGTTGAGCTCTACGCCGATGACCTGTTTGGCCTTTTTAGCCAGAGATAGGGAAATCGTACCGATTCCAGAATAGGCGTCGATGACCGTTTCTTTGCCTGTCAGAGCGGCCATTTCAATCGCTCTTTGATAAAGACGAGCGGTCTGAGCCGGATTGATTTGATAGAAGGATCTTGGTGATAAGGTAAACTCAATACCACAAAGTGTATCCTTGATAAAACCCTTGCCATAAAGGACTTTTTCGGCGTTGCCAAGAACCATATTGGTATCTCTGTCGTTGATATTCATAACCACAGTCGTGATTTCTGGGTGAACTTTCAGCAGCGCCTCGATGAAATGGTTCTTGAACTGGAATTTATGTTCTGTCACGACCATAACCACCATGATTTCACCGCTGGCAAAACCTTTCCGAACCAAAACATGGCGCAAAAATCCCTTACCGAAATCCTCATTGTAGGCACGCATCTTGAAAGATGGCATCAAGCCCCTGATGGTGTTGATAATAGCATCTGCTTGAGGATCTTGAATCAAACATCGCTCGATTGAAACCAATCGGTGGCTGTATTCCTGATAAATGCCAGAAATGATATTACCCCGCTTGTCCTCACCAAAAGCTGCCTGACACTTATTTCTATAGGCAAATGGCGTTTCCATTTTTAAAATCGGCTCCGTATAGCCGTATTTAGTCATCAGTTTTGATACGAAGTCATGTTTGTAAAGGGCTTGACCCTCATAAGAAAGATGCTGTAACTGACAGCCACCACACGCTTCATAATAGGGACATGGCGGTTGTACCCTGTCCTTGGACTTTGAAAGTAGTTTCACGATTTTTCCCGTATAAAAACCTCTACGTCTAGTCAATTCAACAATCGCTACTTCACCTGTGATCATCCCCTGGATAATCACATCGCTGCCACTATGTTTGGCGATACCTCTACCTTCCTCGTTCATAGCAACACACGTAAGCTCGACCTGCTCTTTCATACCTTTTTTGCCGCCTTCCGATCGAAGGTGCTGCTTTCCTTGTTTTTTTCTATTTTTTTGCATTTTTATGTTTTTCCCTTGTATAATTCATTAAAATTTTATACATTCATTCTACCACATTTCCAAGTGATTCGTCATTTCTTCGCCTAAATCGACTATTCTAAAGCACCAGAAGATATCCTATACCCATAATTCATAGAAAAAGACAGCCAGATGTCATCCGACTGTCACTTCTCATGGAATCATTAACTTGTTTTTATGTGCATAATACCATTATTCCTGAATAAGATACTTTTTAACAGTTGCTCGAATCCCACCATTTCCAGCACTCATTTCCTCATAAATAGATGCTATCTTCTCGCCAAGCCCAATTTTATATAAATCAACGCCAAAAATGGCCTTATTGGATAACAACTGTCTCTTATCTTCTTTAAGTACTCTCAATTGAGGCATCATAGGATCTGGACTTAACTCAAATGTCTCTCCGTTGTCATTGATACCATCTAAATATTTGAGCCATCCCGCAATAACCAGTGGAATCAGTTTTAAATCTTGAACGTTCAAGTCGTCCCTTTCCATATAAGAACGAATGGTTACGCCGTAACGTATCCCCAATTTCTGTGATGTATCCGTCGCAATCCTTTGCGGCGTATCCACGATAAATTCATTTGGAAAACGCTTATTGAGTACTTCATTCACAAACTCATTCGGGCTGATTATACCAGGGTCAATCACAGCCTTTAAGCCTTCATTATAAGCCATTTGTCTCACCAATTCAGATAAGTCTTCATCCTTCATCTCATCAGAGATCGTCTTATAGTCCAAAAGACAACCAAAAATAGCCAGTGCTGTATGAAGCGGATTTAGACAAGTTGTCACTTTCATTGTCTCTACATTGTTAACCGTTGCTCTGTCTGTAAAAATAACGCCCGTCGCTTCATCTAAGGCTGGTCTGCCATTTGTAAAGCAATCTTCTATAACCAAATATTGTGTCTCTTCCGCATTGACAAAGGGTGCCATATAAGTGTTCTTCTCGGTAATGACAATATCCGTATCTTCAAATCCTAAAGCTTGGAGGCTTTCACCGATTTTTTCAGATGGTCTTGGGGTTATTTTGTCAATCATGGTCAATGGAAAACTTACTTTTGTTACATCCGAAATATAGCTTACAAACCCCTTAATATCCCTCGCTTGAGTTTCTAGCTGCTGACCAAGCTCAATCACCGCCGCTCTTAATTTATCACCATTATGGGAGCAGTTATCCATACTCACCAAAGTAATGGGGTCGGCCCCATTCAGAAAACGCTCAAAAAGCAAGGCCGTAATCATTGACATAATATGCTTCGGATTAGAAAATTGAGAGGATAGGTCCTGGGTTATAATTGGTAAGAGTTCACCCTGACTGTCTTTTATCGCGTAACCTTTTTCAGTGATTGTGAAAGACACCATCTGCAAAGATGATTTCTTGAATATTTCTTTAAGCATCGAAAAATCCGTAGAGCCCTTAAAAGATTCTACAACACTGGCAACTACTTTATTTTCAATTTCACCCGTCTCCTTCAGCGTCGTCACAAGGGCCAAATTATCGTGTGGCTTGTATATCTCATCTATGATGGCCTCATCAAAGGTTTCAACTGCTATAATACCTGTTTTCGAAAGACCTCTGTTTAAAAGTTCATCCTGACAAGAAGCAATAAAAGCTCTGAAAATATTGCCAGCACCAAAATGCAACCACCTTGGCACTTCTAATGTCTCAGCGCGTACTGCTTCTACATCAAATAAGGGTGTCTTAATGTTTTTTAAAGACCATTCTTCTTTATTTTTTAATGCACTATAATTTAATTTCATTATATTATCCTCTATTGTGCTCTAGTGTGTCCCATACACCTAACATATACATGACACCAAGCGCTCTATCATAAAGACCATAGCCAGGACGACAATGGGCTTCTTCACCCCACAAGTGACGTCCATGATCAGGACGTACATATCCAGAAAAACCATTTTCATGATATGCTTTTATGACATCCACAATATCAACATTACCATCAACTGCTCTATGAGACGTTTCAATAAAATCACCATTGTCATAGACTTTAACATTTCTGATATGCGCAAAATATATGCGATCATGGAAAGTTCTGATGATATCAGGAATATCATTTTCTAAGTTTGGTCCCAGTGACCCTGTACACAAGGTCAAACCACTGTACGGGTTGTCTACTAATTTTAAGAATTTTTCAATATGCGCTTTGCTTCTGATAATTCTCGGCAGTCCGAAAATTGGCCAAGGTGGGTCGTCTGGATGAATGGCCATTTTCACATCGCATTCTTCACAGACAGGCATAATACGCTCCAAGAAATACTTTAAATTCTCGAATAATTTTTCTTCGGTAACCCCTTCATAAGCTTTGAACAGCTCATCTAATCTTGCCATCCGCTCAGGTTCCCAACCAGGCATTGTAAACGTGCCGGCGCCCTCTAAAATACGGTTGGCCATTTCCTTAGGATCATCTGAAATCGCGTTTTTCTCATAAAACAAGGCATTTGATCCATCCGCTGTTCGTTTGTATAAATCCGAACGCGTCCAATCAAATACCGGCATAAAGTTATAGCAAATAACTTTAACACCGACACGCGCCAATTTCCGAATCGTATCTATATAGATATCAATATAATGATCTCTATTTGCATTACCGATTTTTATGTCATCATGAACGTTGACACTTTCTACGACTTCCGCATGAAAGCCATATTCATTACAAAGGTCTTTTACTTGTTCTATTCTCTCCATTTCCCATACTTCGCCAGCCACTTTGTCATGCAGTGACCAACAAATACCGGAAACACCTGGAATTTGTCTGATATCGCTTAGAGAAATCGAATCATTGCCTTCGCCATACCATCTCCATATCATATTCATCTATACTGTCCTCCTCGCTTTTTAAAAAGTAAGAATTATTTTCCCGACTTTTTCCGGCTCGTTTTCTATTAAAGCCACCGCTTCTTTGACATCCTCAAAGTGGAATTTATGTGTAATCAAATCTGTCAAATGTACCTCATTATGTTTGAAATACTCGATACATTTTTCAAATTGATAGGTTTGAAGTCTTGAGCCGACGATTGAAATCTCTTTTTTAGTGACTTCAAGCATACTGATCTCTGCCTTTTGATCTAAAAAGCCCATGGAAACGATGCGCCCTGCCACTGAAGTTAGGTAGACCGCATCCGCCATCACTTTGGTAGACCCTACCGCATCAACAACAACATTGGCAAGCATACCACCTGTCAATGCCTCTACTTCAGCTTTAATATCCACCTTACTTGGATTAAATGTGTAATCCGCTCCAAAGGTCTTAGCATAGGCCAATCTATTCTCGTTCATGTCTAGCACAATACAGGTTGCACCAATATGCTTTGCATTCTCTAAGACAGCAAGTCCCGTCGGTCCAGCCCCATATATTAAAACCACTTCCCCTTTGGCAATTTGTCCTCTAAAGCATACCTGGGCGCCGATAGAAAACGGTTCAATCATCACAGCGTCTGTGAATTCAATATCCGATCCCAAAATATGCAATTTATCGCTTTGTGCAATAAAATATTCTTGGAAGCCCCCATCAGAGTGGACACCTCTCACTTTCAATTTTTCGCAAACATTTGGACGCCCCAATCGACATGCATAACATTCGCCGCAGTACTCAATCGGCTCTAAAATAACACGATCGCCAACCTTAACATTGGTTACAGCCTCACCTACCTGATAAACTTCCCCCACCGCTTCATGACCGATAACACGAGGATACGTCGCAACGGCATTGGTACCATGGTAGATATGAATATCTGATCCACAAATCCCCGCAGCTTTTGTTTTGACAATGACATCTGTCTCTCTTTCAAGCGTCGGCATATCTCTTTCAATAATATTTATTTTTCCTGGTTCTAATACTTGTACCGCTTTCATAAGAACTCCTTCTATACTCATCACTATTTTAATAAATTCGGTAAAAACAACGTTATCTCTGGAATAAAAGTGACTAAAGTCAGCACCAAGAGACTCACCGCCAAGAAAGGCAATATGGCCTTTGTAGCTTTTGCGATAGATATCTTTCCGATACTCGCCCCGGCAAAAAGACAAACACCTACCGGTGGCGTTGTAAGGCCAATCATAAGATTTAACACCGCCATCACCCCAAAATGAATGGGATCCATGCCAATCTTAAGTGCCACCGGCAACAAGACTGGAAACAGGATAATCAACGCCGCAATAGTCTCCATAAACATCCCTACAAACAAGAGCAATATGTTAATCAAAATCAGCACCACTACTTTATCTGAAGAAATGGATAGAATGAAATCCGCTACCAGTTGGGGAATTTGTTCACTGGCCAAAATCCATCCAAAGGTTGATGCAAATCCTACCAACATCATGATCGCTGCAGACGTCTTCATGGTACTTAAGATAATGCCCGGCAACTGAGCTATTTTCAGTTCTTTATAAACAAAGAGTCCAACAATCAGCGCATACAAACTCGCAACAATGGAAGCTTCAGTCGGTGTAAAAACACCACCTAAAATTCCCCACAAGATAATAAAGGTCAGCATGAGTGCCCAGAAGGCATCCAAAAATGTTTTTACAACAACCGAGAAAGGCTTTTTGGTGTCTTTCGGATAACCTCTTTTAATAGAAATAATATAAGCAGCCGCCATCAAGAAAAGACCCAGCAAGATACCTGGGATGGCGCCACCTAAAAATAATTTAGATACCGACAAACCGGTTAAAGTGCCTACAATAATCATTGGTAATGACGGTGGAATAATTGGTCCAATGGTAGAAGATGCCGCTGTAACCGCTACAGAAAACGGAACATCGTAGCCTTCTTCCTCCATCGCAGGAATTAATATGGCACCGAGACTCGTCGTATCCGCTATCGCCGTTCCGGTAATTCCTGCAAAGATCATCGATGCAACAATATTTGCAAGACTCAAACCACCTCTTATATGACCAATCGCCGCATTTGAAAATTTAATAATTCTTTTCGTAATACCCCCTGTATTCATCAAGTTCCCTGCAAGCACAAAGCCTGGAATACACAAGAGTACAAAAGAATTGATGCCAGTAAATAATTTTTGTGAAATGATAATGAAAGGAATATCCATCAAGGCTAAATAAATCAGTGAAGACAATCCCATGCTAAATGCAATCGGCAATCCCATAAAGATTAATGCGATAAATGAAGTGAATAAAATTACGGCACTCATTATTTTCCCTCCTTTACATTTTTCAAAATATCTTCACAAATAATTTTTTTGATATTTAAAACTGAATAATATATTAGACATATTGCTGCAAAAGGAATTAATGCATAAGCGTAGGACATTGGTATGCCCAGTGTTGGCGACATTTGACGATGACCATTAACAGCCAACATCCAGCCGTGTTTTGAAACCACTGCAAACAATATGATGATTCCAATATTAATAATTAGATTCAGATATTTCCGAAATCTTTTTGGTACTTGATCAACTAAAATATCTACAATAACAAATTCATAATCTCTATAAGCTATCGGCGCACAAAAACATACCGCAGCAACAAAAAACATTCTACTCAGTTCTTCGGTCCAAGGATAAGATACCGGCAGATATCTTGTAATAACTTGTGTCATAACACTCATGACAACGCCTATGAACATTACTACAGTCATAAACGATAATATTTTTCCTAAATAGTCCTTTTTCATACAAAACCTCTCTTAAGAAAAAGCCCTTGATTGCTCAAGGGCCTCATACTGTCTATTTCCCTGCTTCAATAATTCTATTCAACAAGTCAATCTGTTCATCACTCAATGATTTTTTAATGGCAGGCATCATCACTTCTTGGAAGGCTGCTTTATCAACATCATCAATAATCGTCATACCTTCGTCAATGCATTTTTGTTTATATTCTGCTGCACTCGCTTCGAATTCAGCTTGACCCCATGCTTGTGCTTCACTTGCTGAGGCCATAACAGCTTCTTGCAATTCTGGCGTTAAAGCATTGAATTGCTTTTCACCAACAACAACGTATACCCATGAGCTGACGTGCTCTGTTTCATTGACATAATCTTGAACTTCATAAAAAGAAGCGGACACGATTAAATCATATGGGTTTTCTTGAGCCCCAATAACCCCTTGTTGTAATCCTGTAAATACTTCGCTAAATGCCATAACTTGTGGATTGGCACCTGCTGCTGACCAAGCGTCAATAAAAATAGGTACATTTGGTACTCTCATCTTAAGGCCTGCTACATCTTCAGGTGTTCTTACCGGAATGTTAGCAGTTAAATTTCTAGGTGCTCTTTTATGATAGTAGAGTGGAATCAAACCAACGTTTTCAGTGATTTGTGCTTCAATTTCTGCTCCTAAGTCGCCATTAATTACAGCGTCCATTTGCTCTGAAGATGTAATCGCATATGGTATTGCTAGCAAAGCGGCTTTTGGTGCCCAGTTTTGAAGCGATTCACCAGTAATCGTAAGGTCTACTGTACCTGTTTGAATACCCGTGATGTTATCCATCTCGCTACCAAGTTGCTCATTTGGATAAATCTTTACCTCAATCTGGCCATTTGTTTTCTCAGAAACCAATTCAGCAAATTTAATCGCTGTTTTATTCCAAAGATGGTCTTCATTTGCCAGATGGCCAAACTTCCAAACAATTTTTTCGGCAGGAACTTCTGCCACGGTTGCTGTTGCATCATCTTTAACTGAATTTTCTGCCGGTGCCTCCGTTTTTCCTGCACATCCAACAAACGCCAATGCCGTAAGTGCCGTCATTAGAACAAACATTAAGATTTTCTTCATATTTACTCCCTCCAAATATTTATTATCATTAACTTAACAACATACTACCATGGTAGTATGTTGTAGTCAAGAAACGTTTTCACAAAATTTAATTTTCTTTCTTAACGTTCAAATTTCCAAAAAAAGAAATACCATAGAAATTTCTATGGTATCACCTACATTCATATTTCATCAATGAAATAGGCTTCGTGCTCTCTCTGCAACACATCTATTTCATCAAATATTCTACTGATATGGCTTTCTGTGATGGCAGCCGCTACTTCAAAATTGCCCTCAACAATTGCATTGAACAATTCATTATGAACCTCTAATAAATGCTTGAATTTATCAAAATCCAATAAAGTCAGCATGCGAACACGCTCATACTGAGCATTCGTATATTGTATAAAACCCCATGCATTTTCTCTATTTGCTGCTTCATAAAATACTTTATGAAATGCAACATCGTATTGATGAAATTTTATATAATCACGATCTACAAGGGATTCTTCCTGCTTTTTAAGGAATTTGAGACATTTAAGCCTATAAGTTTCCTCCAAATGTCCAGCAATTTCTTTGATGACCTCCCTTTCGAGACAATTTCTAATAAAAACGCCATCCCTAACTTTTTTCAGATCTATCTTTGAAATAATCGTACCACGCTGAGACAGTATCTCCACCAAGCCCTCATTTTTCAGCCTTATAAATCCTTCACGCACAGGTGTCCTACTGACATCCAATATTTTGGACATTTCAGCCTCACTGATGCGTTGACCAGGTTTTAAATCCCAACTGATGATACGACGCCTGATTTCTGCATACACATAATCGCCTACCGAACTGTAGTCATTGATATTTTCACCAAGATTACTTTTCATATTTTCACTTCTTTCTATCTATTAAAATGACCTAGTTTTCTTTTTTACAAACTCACAATAGCTATCCAACAATAGCCTACCATACTAGTATGCAGTAAGTCAACAAATCCTCCCATCAAAGCATTCTATTTTTAAAGTGCCTCTCCAATAAATCTTTACTGACAAAAGCCATTTATATGATAAAATACTCATGTCACCCCCAGTCTATGCTATAAAATAGGGAGGTTCACTATGAAAGAGATCGTACAATCCGTAGACCGTTCTCTCGGTCTTTTGGAATTACTAGCCGAATATCCGAACGGCGTTTCTATCGCCGATTTGTCAAAGGCATCCGAATTACATAAAAGCACCGTGCACCGTTTGCTCACCACCTTGATCTACAAAGGTTTTGTCAAACAGAATCCGGCGGACAACACCTATCTCTTGTCCTTGAAGCTTTTCGAACTCGGTGCCAGTATTGTCAATTCAAGTTCTTTGAGAGAAGTCGCTTCACCCCATCTGAAGGCTCTGCGGGATTTGACCGGAGAGGTTGTCCACTTGGTGGTGCCAGAAGCACCTTATATTGTCTATATCGATAAGTTCGACAGCAAAGAAACCATCCGTATGCATTCCAGCATCGGCAAACGCAGTCCTATGTACTGCACATCGGTAGGTCGGGCCATTTTAGCCACCTACTCAGATGAACGCATCCAAAGCATCTGGAACGAAAGTACCATAGAAAAACTGACGCAACATACTATTACTGATTTTGATTCCTTTCTTGAGATGATTAATGAAGTCCGTAAGAACCAGTATGCAGAAGACAATGAAGAGAACGAATTACAAGTACGGTGTTTCGGAGCCGCTATCAAGGATTATAAAGGCGAAACCGTCGGTGCTATCAGTATCTCGACACCGATTATCCGTCTAGACGAGACTCGAATCGAGCAATTCAAACAATTAATCATTGAGTACAGTCATAAAATTTCAAAAGAATTAGGTTATTAATTTCATAGCTCAACAAAAAAATCCTCAACGCATTGAGGATTTTTTTTTATTATTCTTTAAGTGGTAATTCTATGGTCACTTTAAACAAATCACCATCAATCTCTATATTAAAGCTGCCTTTCTGTGCTTTGATCAGCCCTTCTGCAATAGATAGGCCAAGGCCAGAGCCTTCTGTAGATCTGGATTCTGCACCTCTTACGAAACGCTGCATCAGCTCTTCCGGACTGATGTCCAAGGCTTCCTCTGAGATGTTCTTAACTACAAGGACACCTTGGTCCTGACGTTTAAATAAGTCTATATAGACCCTCGAATCAGCGCGTGCGTATTTGGTGAGATTGTCAAAAATATTCTCAATCACACGCCACATAGCCTTGCCATCTGCTAGGATGGATACG
>JAFGTX010000301.1 GCA_016938815.1 Clostridia bacterium
GGAGGAAGAGCACTCCTGCAGATTCTGCCACTCGGCATCCCAGCAAGGAGCTGCTGCGACAACTGCCAATGTAAGTGGCTCGGTAAAAGTGCTATAGGATTCTTTATATTGCAAGTGCAGACCATCATTTGCCGTATTAGCAGCAGCTAAGATGGGATAAGTATTATCTACATAAGTATTATTAAATTCAAACTCAGATATATAACCATTTACCAGATTTGCAAAACTGCCATCATTTTTGACACCTAATATAGGAACACTACCTCGGTTGCGACTAGTAAAGAGGATATTGTCCTTATTATCACCTGTAAAGTCACCTACTACAACACTATAGTTGCTTCTAGAGAAGAAAGGCGAAGGGACTGCATCTAGACCTTGATTGCCCTCATTCATCAACTCTTCAAAATACATTGGAGCACCGTTGGCGTCAACTTTTATACTTAAATCTTTGTTATAAATGGTGTTGTTTACTAACAATTCAGCATGACCATCACCATCTATATCTAAAGTCTCAGCAAAGACATCCATAGCTTCAATGATATTACATCCACTTCGAGTGGACCCAGCATCGTCTTTATATTCATCTGCTTCTGCTGCATTAAAATCTGGACAATTCTGACTACTAGAGCTCCAGTTAGTAGAAGTTGTATCAGCAATAACACCTTTTACTATTGTGTTGTAATTTACTCTATCAAAACCTATACTCTCAATAGTATGCCAAAAGTGTGGACCAGTAAAAGATAAGTACCGCGCTTGTTCTCCATACTCGACATTTTGATGAGAACCAGCAAAAATTGCCTCAGGAACTCCATTGTGATCGAGATCACCTACGGTCACATCGGCAAATGATGGGTTTTGATATGATGACATTCTTGAGTTGTAGTAATCTTGATTAAGAAAATTTCCTTCAAAGCTGTAAATATACTGGCGTACCGTATTGGCACCGTAGACTCCAGATACTGCTAGAGCTATCTCATCTTTAGCATCATCATCTAAGTCACCAGTAGCCACACGCAGTTGCGTAGCATTATAATAGTTAGTCGTATGCAGGACATTGAGATTATGATCAAGTATCAACATAAAAGCTTTACTACTGGCATCTGTATAAGCAGTCTGATAGGCACTACTTATGGAATTAAAAACTCTCTCACTCTCGTAATTACGGCGTCCAACAGTCACTATAATCTCATCGACTCCATCCCCATCAAGGTCGCCAGTAGCTATATCCATGTCGGTCTCTTCGAGAATAGGTGCATTATCGCATTTGTTTTGAAACAAACATTCATAGCTGTTATCAACAGGTGGATTTGCAATACGTTCACGGTTTATAGTCTCTGCTACATTGGATTTCTCTCGTAAAATCCCGTATGGCTCTGCTGAATCATTGATAATCTTTATATCAATATACCCTTGGTCGTTTTCATACGCTACTATCATCTCTTCAAAGGTATCATTATCCATATTAGCAGATGCTATAGCCTTGACACGCCCCTCTAGGGCAGAAAATTGAGCATCGTTATAGA
>JAFGTX010000302.1 GCA_016938815.1 Clostridia bacterium
AACAACGAGTGGCTTGGTTCAGATGTAATCGTACCACCAGCTGCTACTGAAGCATTGAGAGCAGAGCGTTTAGCTGATGCTAAGGCTGGCAAATTCACCTGCAAAGACTGGTGGTTATGCCATAAATCATTATAAAATCACGTACACACTACCCAAAATAGAAAAACGTTATCAATCGACGGATTGATAACGTTTTTTTCTTATTCTATTCAAATGTCTACCAAATTTATCCCAAGGCAACGTCAAGAATCATCATCACCGCAAAACCAACCATGCAACCGATGGTCGCAATATCTGTTTTTGAGCCACCCTCTTCTCTTTGAGCTTCTGGAATCAATTCCTCAATAACGACATAAATCATAGCACCGGCTGCAAATGCCAAAGCATAAGGCAATATAGGCCTCATTTTGACGACCGCAAAGGCACCTAACACACCGGCAATCGGCTCAACCACACCCGAAGCCTGCCCGTAAATAAACGATTTCGTCCGACTTAGTCCCTCTCTCCTAAGGGGTATAGATACTGCAGCACCTTCTGGGAAGTTCTGAAGTCCAATACCAATGGCAAGGGCAACCGCCCCAGCAACCGTAGCGCTACTGATACTACCATTTGCCGCAGCACCAAAGGCAACCCCTACCGCTAAACCTTCCGGTATATTATGCAGGGTAATAGCCAATACCAACAAGACCGATCTTTGCCAACTGGTTTTAATACCCTCAGCCTGATTCGTTTCTAAGCCCATATGTAGATGGGGCAGCAACTTATCGACCAGATATAAAAAGCCGCCACCAGCAAGGAAACCTACCGCTGCTGTTACCCACGCCACCTGACCAATATCTGTAGCCATCTCAATACTCGGTGACAATAGTGACCAAAAACTCGCCGCAATCATGACTCCTGCCGCAAAACCTAACATACCATTCAAAACTGTCTTTTTTATCTCTTTAAAAAAGAACACCATCGCCGCACCTAAAGCGGTGACACTCCAAGTAAATAGTGTTCCAATCAATGCCTGTTCCACAGGTCCAAACTGTTTAATCCATGCAATCATACCATACCTCCTGCTGCTCAATAATTTTCTGATGTCTAGCCTAATTTAGTTATTTTAAACCTCTCTACATTATACGATACCCTGTTGTCCCCGTAAATATACATCAACTTACCATTTTTCATATCGCACCATCTCAGACAGTGCTCTTCGTGGGCGTTGGTTTGGCGTTTCGTCACCATACCCTAGGGTGATGATGCCGCAAACGTACTTGTCTTCGGGAATACCCAAGATAGGTCGTACATCCTTCTGCTCAAACCAAGCCGTCCAGCAAGTCGCCAGACCCAAATGCTCTGCTTCCAGAAGTATATGTTCAATAGCAATAGCCGTATCCCTGATGATTTGCTTCAGTTCCGGTTCTGGACTGTGTTCATCTAAAACAACATGCTCAGTCTCAGGAAGCCGCGAACGACTATCCGCCACACAGACAATGAACAGTGGTGCAGTCGTCATCCAATGCTGGTTGTGGTCCGCTGCTGCCAACTTTTCTTTCATCTCTTCCGACTCAACGATAATAAAATGCCAAGGTTGTGTATTACTGCCCGATGGTGCCAATCTTGCACTTTCCAAGATTTGATCTAATTTTTCCTTTTCAATCGGCTTCACTTGGTATTTACGTACACTTCTTCTACTATCAATCTCTTTCACTCTCTTCTACCTCCATAATCATCTTATGACCATTATAAATCACGAATCTTCATCAGGCAAAATTTCATGCCACCTGTGATGACAATAACTTATCCGGGTATAGTGTAGGACAAAGAGGAGGTAATCCCATGTTTTCATCATTTAAAATACGGAATCAAGTCATCAGCAACCGGATTGTACGTAGCGCCACTGCCGACAGCGAAACCTACGCTTCAAAATCGGTGACAGAAGCGACACTAAAACGCTATAGCAAACTAGCTGAAAGCGGCATCGGCCTTATTATCACCGGTGACTTTCCTACAGTGACCCCTGAAATGCTCTCCGACTCCAACGACAGGGCGACTTGCTACGACTATGAAAAAGTACGCATTACGGATATAGACAAAATTCCAACGGTCATCCATGCTGCCAATTCAGAAACCAAGGTATACGCCCAGCTCGCCCCGGCAAATATCGGCAGCATTCCTTCTAACTATCCAAGCCCATGGGGCACAGAGGACATGCACATTCTCACAGAAAGCGAAATTCACTTTATCGTCAACGCCTTCATCAAAACGGCGCTCCACTTACGCGATGAAGGTTTTGACGGCGTTCAACTGCACGCAGCCCATGGTGGTTTCCTATCCCTTTTCCTCTCACCCTATGCCAATTACAGGGCAGATCACTACGGTGGCTCCCATGAAAATAGATGCCGCATCATCGCTGAAATCGTCGAAGGCATCAAGAAAGAATGCCTTGATTTTCCAGTAATCATTAAAATCAATGCGACGGATTATTTGCCGGGTGGCATCGACTCTAGTAACTTTAAGGCTTTTGTCACCGCCATCATCAATACCGACATCGATGCCATCGAACTTTCCGGCGGCATGTGGGAAGCCATGCAACTCAGTGAAGAAGCGCTCGGATTCCCGCCGATACCGGCACTGGAATCTCGAACCTCTATCGGCGACATCTCAAAACAAAGTTATTTCCGTAGCTATGCCAGACTTCTAAAAGAGGTCTACAAGGATATACCCGTCATTTTGACTGGTGGAAACCGAACGCCACGGCTTATGGAAGAAATCCTCGAAAGCGGTGATGCTGACTTCATCGGCCTCTGCAGACCTCTAATCTGCGAGCCGAACCTCGCAGCCAAGTGGACAATCAATCCGGAATATAAACCGAAATGCATCAACTGCAACGCATGCATATACGATCTCTGGAACCATCCCGGCAGCGATACCTTCAGCGAAACCCGCTGCCTCTACAATTTGCAGAGGGCAGATCCTACGCATAAGGCAATCTATGCAGAAGCCATCCGCTGGCTCCACGCTTGGAAAAGCGACAACATCGGCTAAATGTTAAAAGGCACCGCTAAAAAATTAGCGGTGCCCTTTTTTATTCACCCTATAAAGGATAAACCCCTCTATACGCCTCTGGCAATAAAGCCGAAATCTGCTTCATGAGATAATCCGTCGCAAACTCTTCGTAATCCTTCTTGTCTTGGTCCTTCGCCTTCTCCGGCAGTTCAAACTGCTTGCCTATATGGACATGCACGTCAGCATGATGAAAGCCTTCTGCACTCATATCGCCTTCCTTGTTAACAGGCAGCAGTTTTTCCGTCCCGTAAAGCCCAACGGGTACAAGGGGCACCCCAGTCAACTTGGCAATCAAAACGATGCCTTTCTTGGCTTCGATCAAGCTTCCGACACGGCTGCGTGTGCCTTCTGGGAAAATTAGAACGCTCTCTCCGCCTTTGACCAGCTTAATCAGGTTTTTCAGACCTTCTTTATCCGCGGAATTGGGCCGAATATTGGTGGTTTTGACTACTTTCATACCGATATTGGTGACCGCGTTATCAGACAGCTTGACACCTGCTACAAAAGTTGGATCAATTGTCTTCAAGGCTTTATCCAGTACGAGACCATCGGAATTACTCAAATGGTTACAGATAAAAATCGTTGGCGTAACAATCCCCGCCAAATTTTCTTTGCCATTAATCTTGATTGTAGCGTATTTTTTTAAATAGTAGTCTACTACGCGCTTTGACACGTAGGTCGTAAATCTATCCGGTAAAAATCCCATAAGCATCGCTGCTGATTTCGTTTTCATAGGCGTATCCTCCAAAACATATTTGCACTTCTGATTATATAATAAAAGGATAATCTATGTCTAATGGCATTAAGGATCCACTATATTTATTGCGACCACACCTATAAAGGTCTATGATTGAAGTAGCATACACACTAGGAGGATAAAGGAATGAATAAAAGAAAAAGCGTCCTGATTACTGGCGCTTCCAGAGGCATCGGCAAAGCGACATCTGAAATTTTCGCCAAAGCCGGTTACAATGTTATTATCAATTATCTGCATTCACAAAAAGAAGCCCATATGCTTGC
Source organism: Clostridia bacterium (assembly GCA_016938815.1). Lineage (GTDB taxonomy): Bacteria > Bacillota > Clostridia > Peptostreptococcales > Acidaminobacteraceae > JAFGTX01. Next base: position 4,075 of record JAFGTX010000302.1, read on the forward strand.
AGACGATTTAACCAGACAAAATTGTCATGTACGCCTCTTCCAGGCTGATATTTCAAAAAGAAAAGAAGTCGACGCGATGATCGACTTCTGTATAGATACATTTGGTGGTCTTGATATCCTTATCAACAATGCCGGTATCTCCCAGTCCAAGCTTTTCGTCGATATTACAGAAAGCGACTGGGACCATATGATATCTGTCAATCTAAAGGGTATCTTCAATTGTTCCCAGAGCGCACTCCGCTATATGCTTCCTAATAAAAATGGGAAAATCATCAACATTTCCTCCATTTGGGGTATCACAGGCGCTTCCTGTGAAGTCCATTATTCTGCCGCAAAAGCCGGCATCATCGGATTAACGAAAGCACTAGCAAAGGAGCTGGGACCTTCCAACATCCATGTCAACTGTATCGCGCCAGGCATCATCAATACCACCATGATGACCGGATACAGCACAGCCGACATCAATGCACTTAAAGATCAAACGCCCCTAGGCACCCTTGGATCTTCAGAGGATATTGCAAAATTAGCCTTATACCTTGCTTCTGAGGACAGCAACTTTATAACAGGCCAAGTGATTTCACCTAACGGCGGTTTTGTGATTTAAAGCATAATTCTTTAAAATGCCAAGAGTGAAAGCACTTTAGACTTTACACCTCAGCGTTTATTTTAATTCTTCAGTCAATTTTCTAAGACTGTTGATGGTCATTTCATACTCTTCCTCAGAAAGAATAGATCGGATTCTCTGATCAAAGTTGATGACGACGTCCCAAGCATCGTGTTCAATCGCTGCAGCCTTCTCCGTCGCTTTAACGATTTTAATCCGCGCATCATCCGGATCAGACTCTCTTTCTACAAGTCCCTTCTTAATCAGAATATCCAGCATTTTTGTCAAAGAAGACGGCTTGATATTCACATAATTATGAATTTCCTTCTGAGTCAATGGCCCCTTGCGCCACAACCAATTCAATACTTTGAACTGAGACAGCGTAATGTCTATCTTGTCAAAGGCCTCGTCGAAAATGCTTTTCTCAATTTTAGACATCATATCTATATAATAACCCATCAGGGTATTTGACATACCTGAACCAAGATGTTCTTTAAATTCATTAGACATGCTTTCCACCGCTTTTCTAAAAAAATCTGTTGCCGATTACTATTACTATACCACAACTTCAGACCTATTTGCTTATTTTAAATTTCGAAATAGTTTGACAATTTCAAAGCCTTTGTGATATTATTTAGCCAACTAAAGTTTAGCTAGCTAAATAATATTAATTTAGGAGGATTTAACATGACATATTCATTTGAAAAAGGATTGTCCTTTGCCAAACAACTTGACGACCAAGATGCTTTAAAAAGTTTTAGAGACCGCTTCTACCTGAACGATGGTGAAATCTACATGGATGGCAATTCCTTGGGATTATGCTCTAAGGACGCCGAAGCGTGCTTGATGCGCGTACTAGGAGAATGGAAAACGCTTGGCATCAATTGTTGGACGCAAACCCAACCATCCCTCTTCCTCTACCATGACCATCTCGGCGCCATGATGGCTCCCCTAATCAACGCTGACCCAGAAGAAGTAACCGCACATGCCAATACCACACTGAATATCCATACTGCATTGGGTACCTTCTACGAGCCAACGGACAAACGCTATAAAATTTTAGTGGATGATATCAACTTTCCAACAGACAGGCACGCCATCGACGGTCAACTTAGATTGAAGGGTCTCGACCCGGAAGTCTGCGTCAAAGTCGTCAAAAGCAGAGATGGCAAAATGATCTGTGAAGCCGACTTCATTGAAGCTATGACCGAGGACGTGGCACTCATCTTGCTCCCCTCGGTTCTCTATCGAAGCGGACAATTGGTTGATATGAAATATATCACCGACGAAGCACATAAGCGAGATATTATCGTTGGTTGGGATTTATGTCACTCCATCGGCGCCGTCCCTCATGATTTCAAAGCCATCAATCCTGATTTCGCCGTATGGTGTACCTACAAATATTTGAACGGTGGCCCTGGTTCACTTGCGGGACTCTATATCAACAAGAAACACCTTTCAAAACCTTCCGGACTGCCGGGGTGGCATGGCAACGTCAAGGATCGACAATTTGAATTAAACCACAAATTTGAAAAAGCGGCCCATGCAGGTGGCTGGCAATCCGGTACTCAGTCCATCTTAAGTATGGCTCCACTGGAAGGTTCTCTGAAGATGTACGCAGAGGCAGGTATGGAGAATATCCGTTCTAAATCCCTACACATCACCGCCTACATGCGTTTCCTCATCGAAGAGCGATTGACGGAATACGGTTTTACCATTGGCTCACCGACTGAAGATCATCTTCGAGGCGGACATATCGCCCTCGAACACGACGATGCTTTGCGCATTAACGAAGCCTTAAAAGCAGCCCGTGTCGTACCGGATTTCAGATTCCCAAATGTCATTCGACTTGCGCCGGCACCGCTCTACATCCGCTATGAAGATGTCTATGAAATGGTGGAGCGCATTGTCGACATTATGAAAGAAAGAAAATATGAAGGTTACGAAAATAAAGTGCATACAGTAGCTTAATAATCTAGAGGGGGAGTATATCGTGAAAGAAAAAGCGCATTTGAACGATATCATAACTTTTGGCGGTGCCATCATAGCCTTTATGATTGGTGCCGGCTTCGCATCCGGACAAGAGGTCCTTCAGTTCTTCACCAATTTTGGTTTTTGGAAAAGTATGGGATCCATGCTCATTGCCATGTTCGTCTTTTCTTGGTTTAGCGCCGTTATCATGGAAGATGGCCGCAAACTGCAATTAGAAGATCCAAATGCCATTTTTGCGCATTATTGTGGCAAAACCATTGGCAAATTTTTCGAATGGTTTGTGCCCGCCCTGCTTTTCCTCGTGGTATCCATTATGATTGCCGGAGCGGGAGCAACCGTAGTCGAACACTTCGGACTCAATGCCAACATTGGTCGTATCGGCATGGCTATAGCCACATTGCTCACTGTCCTGCTTGGCCTGAAAAAGTTGGTGCGCATCATCGGTTACATCGGACCCGTCATCGTCGTCTTCACCATCGGCATGGGGCTTGTCAGCATCTTCAAAAACCCTCAAGGGGTAGTGGTTTCAAGCGATTTTCTGAAAACACTGGACGTGCCAAGTGCCTCGTCCAACTGGATCTTTTCCGGACTTCTATATGGCTCCTTTGCTGTAGTTGGCCTTATGCCATTCATTGCCGGAATAGGCAAGCAGGCAAAAAATAAAAAAGACACCCTCTTAGGGGGTATCTTCGGCGGTGTCGCATTCATGTTGGGTGCCATGATTCTCAATGCAGGCTTGCTCGCTAATATTACCGATGTTTACGACAAGCAGATCCCATCCCTTGTCGTCGCAGGCAGTATCATTCCTGTCGTAGCAACCATTTTTGCGTTATTGCTCCTTGCTGGCATCTATACGACTGCTGTTCCCATGCTTTGGACTGCTTGTAATCGTATCACCACCGATGAAAAAAGCAATAAATACAAAGTAACTGCTGTCATCATCATCGTCATCTCCTTCTTCGGCGGACAACTGCAATTCGGACGTATGGTCGGCATCGTTTATCCAATGACTGGCTACATGGGATTCATCCTCTTCGCAGGGATGATTTACACCCAATATTTCAAGCGCATAAAAATTCCAGAAACGATTGAGAGCGTAGACTAAAAAAATAGGAGGTAACCCCTCCTATTTTTTATCCCATAAAGTATGTCAAAATTTATTTTGATATTTCAACATGATAACCTTCCATGTGGTTACAGTCTTTTAAATACTTACCACATAGAGGGCAAATCTCCTGCTCGCAGTAAGATTGATGGTATTCTCCAGCACTTGCGCCACATATAGCACAAATCTCAAGAGCCTTATCTCTCTCCATTTTTACACCATCCGTAAAAACGATGTCTGAGTAATGTTTACCTTTTATGAGCCTAATCTCCTTTTCCAAAATATTTATAGATTCTGCCGTGCTCGATCCCAAATGCACTTTGGCAACTTCGATGACACCGTAGCCACGGTAGTTCTCCAGATTAAAGACACTTTTTACGAAGGCATCGGTCAATCGGATATCTGTACAGCTACCATTTCGCCTATGATCCGACCGCTCATCCGCATCATGTATGTGAATATTACCCACTCTCTCTTTTTGCAAGGTTGTCAACCGAAAATCCAATTTGTCGGCGATGACATGCCCAACATCCAGACACAATTTTAAACTTGGATATTTGCCGAGAATTTCATCAATACGATTGATATTGATACGCTCTCGTCCCACGATAGGACGCCACTTTTCATGGGATTCTTCTGGGAAAATATCCAGCGAACCAATGACGTTCAAATTTTCCAAATGTACATCAACATTTAAGTCATTTTTATGAAGATAATCGTATATCTGATCAAGCATATCAACCGTCAAAACGAGGTCCTCATCAACTGATTGCCCCAGCGCATGATGAACAACGGCGTTTATACGACCGCCAGCCGCGGGAACCAAGTCTTTCAACTGTCCCAGTACAAACAAGGATTCCTGCGTAATCACGGGCAGATGTACTTGATAGACCTTTCCCATTGATGTGAGCTGTTCCGCTAGACTAATATTGTAATCCAGCCACTCCGTTGCCTCACTAGCAGAAAAATTTACCTCTACACCATCGATTTCTTCAGAAGCCATCACATAAGGAAGTATGTCCCTAGCCGCATCGACTTCCGAAGGTATATAACCAATTAGGTACTTCATTTTATTTTTTATTGTCCTCTTTAAACGTTAAATTTATAAATTTTACAAATCATTTTAACTCAAATCTCAACGCCTGTAAATATGCAAAATTTTAGACCTTAGACCTATGATTTTCTAATGTGATTCAGTCATAAAAAGACACGCTTTTCAACGAGCGTGTCTTTTCATCTACCACCATATATTCATAATCTTACCCTACTACTGTACCAACTTGATTTGGTTTCTGCCGTGATCTTTGGCAAAGTACAGGGCTTCATCTACCTTTTAATCAAAATTTCTTGGATTGCACCCATGCTGGGCACACCATAAAAAAATCCCTAATCCAATTTTGGGAACTAGGGATTTTCTTGTACTCTCTAAAGCACTTGCTTCAACAAGGCTCTTGAATTAATGCCCAATTTCTCAAAAACAGTTTTCAACTGAGTTTTAACCGTATTTTGTGAAATGAAGAGTCTGCCGCTGATTTCTTTGTTTGTCAGCCCCTGCGCGGCAAGAACAGCGATTTCACGTTCCCTTTCCGACAGCTTGGGTTTAGCATTATCAAAGTATTCTTCTATAGCTTGGTTTACGGATTTTTCATAACATCCATACAGTTCAAGAATGTGATCAATCGACTCACGATCACTTTTCTCTCGACCAATCTCTTCAAGAAGAGGTTTGATGTAGTCGCCATTTTCTACAAAAGGCATGTAAAGTTGATCTGGCATAGCGATTTCCAGCGCTTGCCTTAATGTCGATAATGCTTCTTCATGCCGATAGATCTTTTCATTGGCGGCGGAGAGATAGATCAGGTTATGAACAACGGCCAATAAGTTTGGAAAGATAGAAGCCATACCCATCATCTGTTCAAAAATGCCGATTAATTTCAAATATTGTCCATTAAGAAGCAATGATCTACCATATACAATGCCTACCATGGCATAAGCAGGAAACATGATTCGCGTGCTGCTGAGTTTCCATTCCGAAATGCTCTCGGAAATCTTGTTCTTTTGTTTTAACAAGGCATAAATATAACCCTCACAGAGTTCGATGGTATAAATACTGTGAAATTCATTTTTACGCATCATATTCTGGCGCATTTGACCTAAGATGCCAAACACCTCTGACAGGTCACCTTTCATTAATGCAATACGCACTTGAAGGAATTCTGCACAGAGCATCATGACCGGTTCATTTTTGCCTTCTATAATATGTAGCGCTTTATGCAAAACAATTTCGGCACTTTCCAATGCGCCCATATAAAAATGTCGCTCTGCCTCCATGATATATTGACCACCGATGCCATGTCCGTCCGTTAGCTGGTGATAATAAGGCAAGGCCTCTTTTATATCTTCAACATGCTGTTCCAGCTTGCCGCTTTCTCTATAGAACATATACAGGACAGATGGCGAACCAAAGGTCCAGTATATGTTTGTATCGTAAATATCCGTACTCTTAGATAGCAGTTTGCAGGCCTTCTTTTGATGTTGTGACATTTTATTGATGTCATTGTAATGTATAAAGCTTATGAGCAATTCGTACTCTCCCAAAAGCTCTCTTTTTAAATCCTCGCTTAACTCGCTATCGTTCTCAATATTTTGTATCAGTTCACTACAGGTTCTTATAAATAATTCCATTTCATTAAAGGTAAATAAATGCATAGCGTAAACCAGTAAGGCTTTATGAAATTTTGATTTGATCTCCTGAGGACATTCCTCCATGTATTTCATAAACAACAGTAAGCCTGAGATTTCCGAATTAAAACTGTTCCCCTTATCTTTTTCTATAATGGCCAACACATGCTCAAAATCCCCACATAGATAATAATAATGCATTGATTCCAGATAAGCACCCACCTTCACGAACCACTGAGCCGCCTTCTTGTAGCAATCCTTCTTGAATGTTTGATGATCTAAAATATCTTTAAGGAAATTCGTAAAGATATTGTGCATTTGGTATGTACTCGTAGCCGCATCGTACCTGACAAAAGCATTTTTGCCTGTCACTTCGTCAATGAGTTTTAGGGCGTTTTTATCCCCCCACATAAACATGGCTTGCTCCGCTGTAAAACTGTCAAAGATGCACATGGTCAAGAGAAAATCTTTTATCTCATCCGAAAAAGGTTGATATACCGCCTTCTCAATTAACTTATAAATGTCGCCTGGCGCTTCAAGATGTTCAAATTCTTTATAATTCAGCATCAAAAGATACAAAGCGCTGATCCAACCTTCTGTATAGGTGTACAGCTGATTTGATGCACCAGCTTTCAGACTAATCCCGCAGCTTTTATAGTATTGAGCAATTTCCTTGGGTGTAAACTCTAGATTTTCCTTCACAATATAGTGTAGATACCCCTTTAACTTGAATTCCTCAATCTTTTCAAATCCGGTATAGCGCGCCGTTAAAACGATGTGCAAATTGTCTATTTCAGTTTTCACCAAGGATTCAAGAAAAAAATCGACTTCCGAACTGTCAATCAGATGATAATCATCAATGACAAGTACCGTTCTTTTTTTAAGGGCCAGATCTTCAATAATGCCTACGGCCTCTTGCACCAAGGTGCCTTCACCTGGAAATCCCATCTTCAGCAACATTTGTGCACGATTTTCATCCAAGGGATTGAAGAGTCGACAAAAACTATTCCAAAGTCCTGGTCTCGAACCATCGTAGACTCTTAACCATAATGTATCGGCATCTGTCGTATTCAAATATTCTCTGACAGATGTCGTCTTACCATACCCCATAGGTGCTTCTACAATGGTAAGAGGGTGCTCAAAAATTCCCCCCATAACTTCTGTAATGCGGTTTGATAGATACAGTTTCCTCATTTGATCCTTTGTCTTTCCTGCCATACAAATACCATCCCTCAATGATTTCAACTACTCTAGTTATACCACAATTACATATCATGTAGAAGTCAGCCCACAACAGAAAAATACATTTTCTGTTTTCTGTCAAAAAGAAAGCAGCACCGAGAATGGTGGCACTGCTTTCTTGCCTATGTTGTTTTTAATTTATTTACTCAATAAAGCATACAATACTTGAGCCATCTCAGCCTTACTGACGCTTTGCATCGGCAGCAACTGACCATCCGACCCCTTAACCGTACCCGATTTGACAAACAAGGTCATCGCCTCAGTCGCCCAAGGTGCAACATCATGGCTATCGCCAAACGCATTCAACGCTTTCTCGTTTGTAGTCGAAGGCAACTCATTTAGAGTTTGAAGACTCTTATATAACATGGTGAACATTTCCTGACGCGTGACAACCCGATCTGGTCCATAGCAATTGTCACCGATACCATTAGATAGGCCCCATCGTTTGGCTGCTGCCAAATAACCCGTATAATAGGTATCGCCTGCATCGCTAAAGTTATCTGCATCATTACTTTCAGGATCAATGCCATATGCCTTCATCAGCATAACCATAAAGTCACCGCGGCTGAGTTCAGCATCAGGGTTACATAGCCCATCTTCATTGCAATCAATAATACCGCGAGCTGCAATAAAGCCTACTGCTTCTGCATACCACGCATCCTCTGCAACATCGCCAAAAGTTACCTTATTGTAACCTACCATGTATTGTGAAAAGTGGTTGGTTGTAAAGCTGACGGTTTGGGTCGCTAAGTCGTAGCTGCAGTTGGAAACCGCTTCAGGTTGACCCTCAGCATTGATGTAGTAGATTACAATAGCATTGGCGTCTTCACCTACTTGTGGCCTATATGGCACAGCTACCGTTGCCTTGCCACCAAATTCAGACACTGCTTGTGTGCCGTTGGTAACGCTAAAATCATATACCGGACGGTCGCCAACCACTTGACGAACAGTCGCTGAAAGGCCTGCGGTATTCACTTTTGAAACTGTTATGGCGATATCCCCATCAGCGGCGCCACCGATTGTTTTTGCAGCTGCTTTATCGAATGTCACCGATGCAAGAGGTGACGCTATCGTCACTGCTTCTGTTTGGCTGTTGATAATCTCCCTCAATGCTGCACCCGGTAAATTTGCCGCAATCGTAGTAGCATCGGCAGGTGCCTGAATATGGATAGCCACTCTTGGCTCTCCTTCTATACCTTGTCCAGCCATACCACTGGTTGCCTGTGCAATCGCCTCTTTAATCTGAGACTGAGTGAAAGCTGCAACGGATTTGCCACTTGTATCTCTTTGAGCCGTCGCCATCGCCGTACCGGTAGATTCAGGGTTATTTGTCCCAGAAGGTGGTTGAACAGCAGTTGCCAGTTGATTTGCTACAGGTGTCATCGTCTTTGTTGTCGATTGGCTTGTCGAACTACTGCTACTACTGCTATGACTGCTGCCACCGGATGCGATGACTTTCCACTGAGCATAGACAGTCGTGTCTTCTGTGACCAGTGTTGTTGATGTGAACGCCATGCCACTACCATCCTTCACTGTGTTCCAGCCAGTAAAGGTATAACCGATTCTGGTTGGTGCTATAGGAAGGGCCACTGTCCCTTCTGCATTTGCAGTGTTAGCTGTAGGATCCGCTTCAGTGCTGCCCCCATTTTTATCAAAGGTCACTTTGGGAATCGGCCTTGGCAAAGCCACTGAGTCATAGCCATTCCAAGTCGGCGATGTAAAGCCCGTGCTGCCTACGTAATAATAGACTGTGAAATCCGAAGCCACTGACACAATATTATCGCCTTCGCCTATATCCGGTGCATCACCTTCAAAATAGACTTCTGATAGGTTTATACATTCCATAATAGCATATGGCGCAAGACCAATGACCGTTTTAGGAATTCTGACACTGTTAACCGAAGTGTTAAAAATGAAGGTATATTCATCGAGTGCACTTACCGTTTTACCATCAATCGTCGATGGTATGACCACGTCTCCACCATCTCCTATGTAGCCCGTAATGATGATCTCCTTGTCGCTGATGCTTTCATAGGTAAAATCCCCCATGATAAATTCAGCCCTTACAAAAATATCGGATGAAGGCATTACGAAATTTAAAACGGTTGACCCCCCCGATTTCCTCTGACCTATTTTCATTGGAGGACCTGACATGGTTTCACTTATGATAAGCGAGTCCGGTATATATTGCCACCCCGCATCCGCCGTAATGGTCAAGGTAAATGTCGCCCCCTTATAAGCAGATGCTACATCGCATGAGATGGAACCGCCCTCTAAAGGTTCTATCGTAATGGTATAAGGACTTTGCCACTGGGCATAGAGTGTTATATCATCAATCCCCATCGAAAAGGCATCTCCCACGGCATAAGTCACGCCACTGCCATCTGCCACCGTATTCCATCCACTGAAAAGGTAACCCTCTTTAGATAGGTTGGCGTCATTCTGAATCGTCACTAGATCGCCAGTATGCAGACCATGAACTGGTATGAAACCAGCACTACCGCCATTAGCATCATAGTTTAAGGTGTGTGTTGCCGATGGATCATAGGCAATTGCCGAGTAACCTTCCCATAAGGGACTTGTGTAACCTGATGCACCCTCTGGGTAGTAAATGGTGAAATTGTCCGCAGCCATATAAAAGACATAGTCATTCATCGTAGGCGCGTCCCCTTCAAAAATGGCATAAGGAATATCCATGACTGTTGGAGGGACGTGGTCAAGGCCAGCAAAAGCAGCATGGCCAATACTGGTCACACTGGATGGAATCACGAGGGATCTCAGACCGCGACAACCAATAAATGCCGAATTGCCAATGGTTTCCAAACCATCTGGCAATACAATGACGTCTAATCCACCACAATATGCAAATGCACCATATTCAATGCTTTCTAGCGTATCCGGTAGCTTTACGGTTTGTATTAAATTGCAATATCCGAATGCATCACGCCCAATTCTTGTCACGCCAGAAGGGATAGAGATGTTTTCAATATTATAATTTGCGCAAAATGCACTGTCTCCAATTTTCGTAACAGTAAGGCCATTGATGGTGGATGGAATCGTGACATCACCACCCTCACCGGTATAACCCGTGATGCTGCAGGTACCGTCTCCATTGTCCGTAATGGTATAGTCAGATGGCGGTGCCGGTACATAAGCGTCAATATCCATCTTGATGACAGCGCTTAAAATGCCCCCTAGATTCTTCACCTGAATGTAAATATCCTTTGCGCCCGCTGTCAGACCAGTTGGGTTGGTGATGATGTTTTCCGAAAGAATAGTGGTGTACCCGGCACCACTGGTATCAATGACTGGTACAAGGGCCCCATCATCAACGATTTCATAGTAATAGCTCCCTAGAGCATCCGTTGTAAATTTCACGCTGGCTTCTGTATCGCTGGTTCGAGTCACCGTGCCCGCTGTGACTACAGGCGCCGGAGTCACTGGAAGCGTCACAGCAGAAGGGTCATAGGCCCCGATATCCATTTTCAAGGCGTCACTCACATTGTCTGCTGCATCCTTAACCCAAATGTATATATCTTTGTCGCCGGCAGTCATACCTACAGGATTTGTGATGACATTGAGCGCCGCCAAACAAACCGTCCCTGCCCCGCTTGTAACGGCGGTCGGTGCTGAGGCGCCATCTTCTACGACTTCATAAAAATAGGTGCCCGGTTCACTTGTAGAAAATCCCACTATCGCATTCGTATCACTGGTCCGATCTACAAAAGCTTCAGTCAGGACTGGTGCCGTGGTATCCTCCGCATAAACAGGCATACTGCCCGTCCCTAAAAGTGAAACAATAAATATAAAGCACAACATAACTCTCAAAAGTCTTTTCATCGTTTTCCGTTTCATAACTTCACTCCCCTAAATATTTTATTCTTTTCGAGCAAGTTGAAATAGTTCTTCAAGCGACAATTCCAGTTTACGCCCCCATATCACGCGGCTGCCATCCGTTTCTGCACTTTCAAAAACCGCAGGGTCTTCTAAAACACTAAAACGAACGGTATGGAGCCGACTCTCCAAATTGAGAAGCAGACTGCTGCCGTTTTTCAAATACACTTCAAGGCAATAGTGCTCCCTTGGCGCGACCCGTATAATTTGATTCAAAACAACACCTCCAATAAAAAAAAGATCCACCATACAAAGTGTACAGTGAATCTTTCTTTATTTTTATCACCCATCGGGTGATTTTTCTTATACAATAAAACTTACCATCGGAATCACATCATTTAAATCAATGTCCTTGCTCTTAACTAAATAG
>JAFGTX010000303.1 GCA_016938815.1 Clostridia bacterium
ACCACCTTCAAATAATCTATTTACCATATCCTTGTACCTTCATGCTTTTCGTTATACTATTAATCAAAGACCATACATAGGAGGCTATATGAAGAAACTAACTTATACAATGGAAAATTACCTTGAAGCCATTTACGAATTATCGCAAGCCGATGGCGCTCGGGTTTCCGATATTGCAGAGCGGATGGGTGTTACAAAAGCCAGCACTCATCGAGCCATGACTGCCCTCGCTGAAAAAGGCCTAGTCATCCATGAAAAATACAAGAAGATCCTCTTAACACCTAAGGGCTACTCTTTAGCACAATTAACCGCAGAGAAGCACCATGTGATCCAAGAATTCTTGACAATGGTCCTCATGGTCTCACCTGATATCTCCGAAAGCGATGCCTGCGCCATCGAACACGTCATCAGTAGTGAAACCATTGCCGCCATGAAAATCTTTATGGACAAAAATAGGATTAGCTCTCATACTGAGTCCTAAGCATGGATGAAAATAAACCCTCTTTCGCCTTCAACTCATCCGGTGTTCCAGTCTCCGCAATAACGCCCTCCTTCACCGCAACGATTTTATCAGCGCCTAAAACGGTCCTCATACGGTGGGCGATAATCAATACCGTCTTATTCCTCACCAGTTCTCCTAGAGCACTTTGAATCTTGCTTTCATTTTCAGCATCCAGCGAAGCCGTCGCTTCATCCAAAAGGATAATGGGTGCATCCTTCAAGATGGCTCTAGCTATAGAAATACGCTGTCTTTCACCACCAGATAATTTTTCCCCGTTTTCACCAATACTTGTATCATAACCGCGAGGTAGTTTTTTGACGAATTCATCGCACTGTGCTAAATGCGCAGCTTGGATAACCTCTTCATCGGTCGCATCTTTCCTGCCTAATCGTATGTTTTCCATGATGCTTGAATTGAATAGGGTCACATCTTGGAATACGATGGCATAGTATTGCATCAATATTTCCGGATCGACACTGGAAAGGTCTTGACCGCCTAAAGTAACACACCCTTTCTTGGCATCCCAAAAACGCGCCGCTAATTTAGCGATGGTGCTTTTACCACCGCCAGATGGTCCAACTAGAGCCGTGACATGTCCTTGTTTGGCAGTGAAACTGACACCATTCAGTATCTTCATACCATCTTCATAGGCAAAATCCACATTTTTAAATTCAATATCAAAATGTTGGGGATTGAATTCCGTCTTTCCGTCCTGACGTGGCATCTTATCCATTTCTTTCATACGATCGATACGCACATTGAGATAAATTAAAAGCGCAAAATGATCCATGACCTCCATAATAGGATTGTAAATACGCGCCGTGACAATCATGAATACCAAATAAGTGAAAATACTGATTGCTCCCTGTGACAAAAGATATGCCCCATAAAGGATAACCGTTGGGAGACCTAACTTGAGAAATACATAAGAAAGATTGATGCATGCCCCTATGAGCAATTCACCCTTTATCAACTGATCTTCCAAGCTATCAAGAAGCTCTGACAACCTAGCTGAGTAGTGGTCCTCTCGATTGTAGGATTTTATTTCGTGAGCCAGATCCAAGCCTTCTTGGATTTGGTCCGATATTTCTCGTTTTATGCCATACAACTCTCTGTGGACTCTATTTTGAAACTTCCTAGACAAGTAGAAGACCAAGGCAGCTACCGGTACCACCCAAAATACCGCCAAAGACATCCGCCAATTGTATAGAAACATCATAACCGCCATTAAGCACACGGTTAGAACCGCTGCGTAGATTTGAGGTATGGAATGAGAAAAAAGCATTTCGATTTGCGTTGCATCATCCATGATGGTCGCACTCAAATCCGAAATATCCTTCTTTCCAAAAAAGGCCAGTGGCAGCTTTCTCAGAGTTTCCGCCAGACTGATCCGCCTTTTAGCGCTTTCTTCATAAATTTTAGTATAGGTCGCATTGTACTGAATATAGGCGATGAAAAGCATAACTAAAAACAGCACTAGAGAGATGACAATATAATAAGTCATGGTATTTTTAAGTACAAAATCGGCATTGAAATGCAATTGAATGTACTCCTCTAGGAATTTGACCCCGATTATGACCGGCGCCATAAAACTGATATCCATAATGATTGTCCAGAGAATGGCACGGAGAAGATCCCCCGAACCACTTAAGGATAAAGCATACTTTTTTTGAAAATAATTAATCATCTTTGACCTCCTTCCATCACGTCTTTGCTGTCTATTTTCCACGCCAAAGATTTCTGATACTCGTCCCATAGCCCTTTGTATAAAGCGCCCTTAGCAAGAAGATCCTCATGACTTCCTTGCTCTACGATCTTTCCGTTTTCCACCACCAATATACGGTCAACATGCTGAACCGTCGTCAATCGGTGGGCGATCATCAGCGTTGTCTTGCCACGGCTCAATTGTTTCAAGGCTTTTTGGATCAAATGTTCATTTTCTGGATCAGCATAGGCTGTTGCTTCATCCAAAATGACAATCGGCGCATCTTTCACCATGGCCCGAGCAATAGCGATTCTTTGCTGCTCACCACCAGAAAGATAGGTCCCCTTTGATCCGATCATGGTTTCCAGCCCATCTGGAAGCATATCTACAATTTCACGAGACTGTGAAAAATCAACTGCCTGATCAATCGCTTCTCGGCTCACGTTTTCTTTGCCAAACACGATATTCTCCCTCAGAGTTCCTTTGAAAAGCCTGCTATTCTGGAAGACCAGACCAATTTGATCCATAAGCTCTTTTTTGGGAATCTCTTTGACGTTTTTGCCGCCAATCAAGACTTGTCCGGCGTCAACATCCCAAAATCTCGCCAGTAGTCTGGCAATGGTCGTCTTACCCCCGCCAGAAGCACCTACAAGCGCCACGGTTTCACCAGGATTCACACGAAAACTCACATGGTCCACCGCCGGTCTATGACCACCCTCATAAGAGAAGACCACATCCTTGAACTCCATGCCATAATTGTCCAAAGCTAATGGCTTCTGACTATAAGTCATGGCTTGATACTCCAGTAAGTCGTCCAGTCTGTCGATAGCCTGTTCAGCAATCAGCGTTTTCTGACGAAAGTGCATCGATTTCATCAACAAAACCGTGAACATCGGCGAAATCATCACATAGAAGATGAAATCAGCTAGGATCACACCTATATTTTCACCTCTGCCAACCAAGAGAATGGCTACCGGCATAAGGAAAAATATAGCCGACTGCATAACCGTGCTATAGAAAGACATAGGTTTTCTCCAAAGCAAGGTGTAGGCAAACACCATGGACTTATACTTCTGTATGCTATCGTGAAAACGCTTGAAAGAAAAAATACTCTGACCAAAAGTCTTGACCACAGGTATACCACGTATGTATTCCACCGATTCGGAGCTCATTTCTTCCAAAGAATCATAATAGAGCTTTTGAAACTTCTGCCCCTCTGCATTCATCATGGTCGTCATAGTGATGAAACCTATAGCAATAGGCACCAAAGCCGCCAAGCCCATCCGCCAATCTATTATAAATATCAATAGGATCAAGAGTATGGGAGATACCACACTTCCCGCTATATCCGGCAACTGATGCGCTAAAAAGGAATGGGTCGTCGCTGCACCTTCATTGACGATTTTCCTGATTTTTCCGCTGGCGTACTTATCAAAAAATCCAAAAGGCATAGCCAGTACCTTTTCCATTCCCAGCTTCTGCATACCAATTTCAACGCGAAAAGCCGCCAAATGGGAACTCAAGAGGGCAAAGAAATAAAAGACAACGCCTGCTACAGCACTTCCGAAAGCAAGCCAGGCGTAGAAATTGATATCGGTCATACGAATCCCATCGGGATCGGCCAAAATATCACGTGTGATATACCATACCAAAACAAAGGGCAAAATATTAAGTGCCGCAGAAAATCCAGACAATACTAGGGATATAGGCAGCAGATAGCTCTTTTTCCCCATATATGGCATGAATCGCTTCAGTAAAAATTGTTTATGATTTGTTTCCATATCGGCCTCCTGTTTGTTAGAACACTCTAACTTTCTTTGATTTTTTTGAGGTCCCGAAGAACCCCAAGTTTAATAATTTAAAATTTTTTGCCACCCAGCCATAAAGAAGGTCTTCAAGCTGTTGATGTAGACATCCGCGTCCCTCTTGGGCATCTCGTGCTTGACCACTTCAAAAACCGCCGAAAAAAAAGCACTTGAAATGATGTGCAGTAAGTCCGGCGTCACCCTTTTTGAAGCAAGTGCATCATTGCCGCTAGATTCGATGAATCTGATGGTATAAGACACCTCTATTTCAACAAGTTCATGGATGAATTCTGAAAAATCCGTCCCATCGGAACAAGAAATCAAGAGTTTAAAGGCATCGAAATGATCGTATATGTAATCTACAAAAGCTCTGATTTCATCAGATGTATAATCGTATAGTTTATCAACCTTTTCTGTTTCCGGTAATTGGTCGAATGTTTCCTGTACCGAAAGGAACATCGTCTTCAATCCATCTACGGCAGGAAATACCAAAGCATTAAACAAAGCCTTCTTATCGGAATAATAACCGTAGAAGGCACCAGTGGTAACCCCTGCCCGTTTAACGATACGTCTTAGAGAAGAATCGTTGAAACCCTTGTCCAGAAATTCTCTCTTGCCCTCGATCATGATGCTTTGTAAGGTACTGAAATCCCCCTTGTTCATGTAACCTCCCCTCTATATAACACCGTTATATAACAGTGTTATATAAATAGTATATCATTCCTTTTCAACTGTCAAGTAGCCTTATACCATAAAATAGAAAAAGGGACAATCACTCTATTGTGATTGTCCCAATCATCGTCTTCATACTGCTTGCTATTTGCGACTCATATGCTGATAGCCAATGACCGCTGCGCCAATGGCGCCAGCAAATTGAGCATCTTCATGGGTTGTCATCTCGAGGCCCAATTCCTTTTCCATGGTTTTTCTGATACTTTCAATTTGTGCCAATCCACCGCTAAAGAATACTTTGCCATCAATAGGCAATTTTTTAGCAAAATTAGCCGTCCGTTGAGAGATGGATTCGATGATGCCCATCGCCACAGAAGGACCCGAAACATCTTGAGCCAGTAAGCTCACGACTTCACTTTCAGCGAAGACAGCGCACATACTACTGATTTTCGTGCCGCTTGCACCGGAAACGTAATCGTCAAAATCACACAAATCTTCCTGGAGTAAGCGCATAATCACTTCAAGAAATCGTCCCGTTCCCGCTGCACACTTATCATTCATCAAGAAATCCTTGATGTTCTTATCTCTATCCAATAGTATCACTTTACTGTCTTGTCCACCGATATCAATAATCGCCGATATCTGGTTGTCAAGAAAGGCGGCACCTTTTCCATGACATGTTATTTCCGTTACTTGCTTGTCTGCTACCTTTAACAAAGCCCTACCATAGCCCGTCGTCACGGTGTAAGCATTTTCCCTGTAGAGCTTGTCATATATTGCTTCCATAGCTCTTCTCGGATTTGCACCGGTCGGTACGATGACTTTGTCAATGATCTTCTCTCCGTCGTACAGGACACCTTTTGTCGTTGCCGAACCGGAATCTATGCCAATGCTATACATTATAACATCTCTATGAATGCTGCCATACGCGTGTTAAGCTGTCCAATATCCGATGTTGAATAATCGGTTTCTACGCTGATATATGGCTTGTTCTTTTTGTTGTTTACAAAATCTTTTACAGTCGCTGTTTCAATAGCATAAGTATGGCACGCTTGTAAAACAGCTTCTACAACTGCATCAACTTGAAACTCGTCGATTGCGCGACCAAGCATTTCAAATCTTGCTTTGTTTGGTGACATACACGAGCAACCAATTTTAAGGTATTTTTCTGCCAATGCGTCGTATACATCTTCATTGCTTTCGTCAACCAAATCTTCAATGGCTTTTGCACCCATACAATTCTCATAGAATACAACCACGCCACCGTTATCTTCAATAGCTTTCACCAATTTATCCGTTACGCCACCGATAGGGCATCCTGTAACAAGGATTCTAGGTTTTGATTCCAATTTTTTACCCGCAACGTACTCTTCTTTAACTCGAGCAGTAAGTTCTGTCAATTCATTAATAGTATCTTCTTTTTCAAATTTAAAAGTAGAACCGTATAACACTTTGAGAATATCCATACCTGAAATCGCAGGTGGATTTAATTTACCAAGTTCATAAAATTCTTTCAATGCTTTTCTTTCTCTATTTTTGATACTAATAGTCTCTTTAATCTGTTCTTCTGTAATGGTCACGTTAAATTGTTTTTCAATTGTTTCCTTTAATAAGATGATTTCATCTTTCCATACTAAATGCGCATGTTGTTGATCTGGGCCTTGCGGCAATTGCATAACGTGCACAGGTTTAAATTCACCCATCATTTCAAACATCTTACGTTTGCCATCACATGTTGTTTCACCCACAACTAGATCACTGAAATAGAAAAACGGACATTTGTCTGTTTTACCAAAACCGTAACTTGATTTAATAAGCGGACATAAGTTTCTAGGTAGATCCTTTTCAGCCGCTTCAATTGTCTCATCTGATGTTGCACACAAAGAAACTGTCGCTGCACCAATTGCTAGTGGTATTTCCTGTGGCATAAAAGTACAGAAAGTCCCAATCATCGGTCTATCTGTTTCCTTAAAATTTTTCGCTGCCATAAAACCATTTCTTCTTGCTTCAGAGAAATCGTCAAAAATACTTGGTAAATCCTTTCTAATAGTCATGTTAGCCCCTCCTTATTTTCCTCATAATATTATCTAATACTGACTATGGTTTTGCCAATTGCGATTTTGAATAGTAGACACTTCACTATTTTATTTTTCTATGCGTTTTACTGGCAACCAATATTCAAATCCGAAATTTACCAAATTACTTTAATCCATAAAAAAGTACGGTATCCTCAGGACACCGTACTCATATCGATTATTTCTCTTTTGGAAGTATCCTGCCATATTTTTGATACATGACATGACCCTTTCTGTCTATTAGTTGGTAATTTACATAGCCAATCAGTATAATCACAACAAGCATGCTTACCATAATCATCACCTCTTGGCATCATTATCTACTTTTCATTCAAGCGATACAAGACACTTTACCAAAATATAACAGAGGTTTAACGAACGATTAAAACCTTATATCAAATCTGAAATTCTAAGGAATCGCTCAATGATGACCGCAACTTCCGCTCTGGTGATATCGTCCTTCATCGCCAGTGTGACATCGGTTTTACCTGTAATAACACCGCTCTTAATACAGTGAGCCACCAAGTACTCATAACCGGCACTAACTTGAGCGCTATCTGTATACGCTTCTAGCAATGACTGAACTTCTGCCTCTGTCAGAGGAGCAACCATACCTGTGATTTTAGACGCCTTTGCAATGACGACCATAGCTGCTTCACGCGTCATCTTATCATTTGGTCTCGTGAATAGCAAACTCGCCTCTTCAATCAAACCATACTCACACGCTGTTTGAAGATAGCCCTCATACCACGTTGACTCTTGTCCAACCTTAGGAACCTCTGCATTAAGACCTAACGCCCGAACGACCATCGTGATAAACTCTGCATTTGTTACAGAGCCTTCCGGTACGTATTGACCGCCGCCCATGCCTTTTACAATCATTCTTGAACCCATATTGTTCACCGAATCTTTCGCCCAGTGGTTTTCGAGATCTTTGAAATTGACTGGATTCCAAATGACGGAGTAGGTACTATTTGTCAAACTGTTAATTTTCGCATAATATTGACCGTCTATCTCGATAATCTTTGTTGGTACATGTCGTACACTACCATCTGCTTCCACGACCACGCCTGTAGAAATTTTACTCACATCCACACCCTCTGGAATAGTCACCATTCTTTCCACATAGGCATTAAATCGGCTAACCGAAACCTCTTTTTCATTATAAGAACACTTGATTTCAAAAGAGACTGCCGGCATCACCAAAGTAAATGCATCGGCTTTTGCTGCATCTTCTACCGCTTTAACCATGGCTTCAGTTGGTTCTGAAATCTCTATTTCCACGCGAATGTCCGAAAGCTCTATGCGCTCACCTAAAGTTTGTGAAACCGCATCAATATTGATTTCTGCCGCCGGCAAAGTATAAATAGCTACATCATTTTTGACCTGTAAAACGGCTTCTTTTGTCTCCATTTTTTTGATGACTTCACCACTTAATCCAGCAATCGCCGTACTAGCACCATTCGCAATCGGTACAGTAACCACCGCTTTGTTTTCTTTTTGATCTAGTATACTTTCAATTTTTGGGGCATCAACCGTCACCTTTGTTACGATTTTACCATTTTCTACCGTCGTGGACGTTTGGCCTGCTGACTGAGATTCGCCATTCACCTCTACAGAAGTGCTGGTGTTTTGATTAGAAGTCGTCGCTGAACTCGTGCTTCGATCATCACCATCATCACGACTGGATGAGCCACTGCCACTATTTGACGTTGTCGTTTCATCAAGAACCCATTCAGCATAAAGCATCACATTACCCGTTATAGACAAGGAAGAAGCTTGGATATATCGACTCCCGCTGCCGTCTGCCGCTGTATTCCAGCTAAAGAATACATAACCCGTTTTATAGAGACCTCCAGAGTTGATAGCCACCGTCACTGTATCGCCATAAGCATATTGAGTAGAATCAGTAGGCACATTACCACCTGTAGCACCATTAGACACATAATTGACTGAATAACTTTCTTCACACTTGATCGTGACGCTAATGTCTTTTGTTACCGTTGTTCCATAAGGCTTGCTGATGGTCGCCATCACCGTTACAACCTGATCGCCCTCTGCAAAAGATGGCCTTCTGACTTCAGTTGCACCACCTGAGGTTACGGTAATACAGTCCCTAGAATCCACCTTCTCCGACCATACGAAACTACTGCCATTCTCTCCAAGGGTTGGCATGCTGAAGTTCATGGTTACATGATCTGAATCATCCCCTGCATAATAGAGAAAATCTGTATTATCCAGTTCCGCCTTATCCAGTGAGATGGCCTCATTGGCACTCAATTCTTTCTGAGCCGTCTCCTCCGCTTCCGTATACGCTTTTATAACTAATTCTATATCTTTGCTATCGCTAGTACCTGCCGTTTTACTGATGGTAGCTGTAAGTGTTACCCTATGATCCCCTTCAGCAAAGGTTGGTCTCCGAACTTCCGTTGCACCACCTGATGTGACCGTAATATTATCATAGCTGTCTACTTTTTCAGACCAACTAAACGTACTGCCATGGGCGCCGATTGTCGGCATACTGAAATTCTTACTGACACCACTGGCATCATCACCACTGTAATAGAAGAAATCAGAACTATCTAACTCTGCCTTATCCTGGGCAATAGCTTGATTGGCAAGACTTGATTCTGACATACTCCACTGAGCATACAGAGTTACATGATCGGCACTCATAATCAAAGTAGAGCCTATCGCATAGCCCACACCACTACCGTCTAACGCCGTATTCCAGCCGGTAAAAACATAGCCGTTTTTTGCTAAATCGCCTTTATTCAAAACGGTCACAGTATTGCCAACATGATAAGTCACAGTATCGTTTGGAATTGTACCACCAGTATTGCCATTACCGTTGTAAGTCACACTATAATCGATGGCAGTCCACTCGGCATAAAGGATAACATCACCAGTCATCGTCATCGCTGCGCTAACGTCATAATG
>JAFGTX010000304.1 GCA_016938815.1 Clostridia bacterium
ATCGGTCGGTAGAGAGTATTTAGCCTTGGAGGGTGGTCCCCCCATCTTCAAACAGGATTTCACGTGTCCCGTCTTACTCGTTTTCACCATAAATGAACTTTCGCATACAGGACTATCACCTTGTATCGTTGCACTTTCCAGAGCATTCTGCTAATTCAATTATGACTTAAGGGCTGGTCCCCTTTCGCTCGCCGCTACTTAGGGAATCTCGGTTGATTTCTTTTCCTCGGGTTACTTAGATGTTTCAGTTCTCCCGGTTAGCCTCCTGCAAGCAGGATATCCATTACGGATGGGTTTTCCCATTCAGAGATCTCCGGGTCAAAGGTCATTTGCCACCTCACCGAAGCTTATCGCAGGCTATCACGTCTTTCATCGCCTTCTACCGCCTAGGCATCCACCGTGTACGCTTAGTCACTTAACTATACAACTCAAAAATAACCTTAACCTTTTGTTTTGCAGGGCCTCTCTTCATCGCATCCTTAAGTTGCTAAACTTAAGCACACTCCAAAAGCCTTTCAATTAAAGCCTAATGAGTTCTTATGACTAAGATTCATCGCTGACACAAATACGCTTGAGTAATCTCAATTAAGTATTGCGTTACCTATTACAAAGACAATTCAGCAAAATAATTTTGCCCAATCGTCCAGCAATGCCGAATAAATTGTTGGAGCAATTTATTCGTCTGTTGATATGACAAAGTCGGCGTCATATCAAACGTTATTCCAAATTGTTAAAGAACTTCAGTTCTTGAAACTAAGAAGCGGAATTCTATCATCCTCTTCTTCGCTTCACAATAAAACTGTTAAAAAATTCTCGAGCCATTAACCTCTCAAAAACCCTTTAACAGCGATATTGGTGGGTCTGGGTGGAGTTGAACCACCGACCTCACCCTTATCAGGGGTGCGCTCTAACCAACTGAGCTACAGACCCAATTTCTCAATCGTAGCTCGATTGCTTTAACCCAATCTCAACCAGATCAAAGTAAATTGGTGGAGCTATGCGGGATCGAACCGCAGACCTCCTGCGTGCAAAGCAGGCGCTCTCCCAGCTGAGCTATAGCCCCTAAAGATAATTCAGAAAGAATTTATGTGAAAGCTCGTCTTGACTTGTAACCGGTTCATCTTAAAGGAGGTGATCCAGCCGCAGGTTCCCCTACGGCTACCTTGTTACGACTTCACCCCAGTCATGAACCACAAAGTGGTAAGC
>JAFGTX010000305.1 GCA_016938815.1 Clostridia bacterium
TCTCCTGAACTTAGAAAAAATAATTTTGAAGAAGTCGTATATGGCTTTACGGCAGAAAACGTCGTAAACGAAGCCAACAGATGTCTTGAATGTGGTTGTATGGACTCTCATGAATGTAGTCTCTTCAATTTCGCAAATCAATACGATGTTAAGCCTGAGCGTTTAGCTGGTCTTAACAAAGATTCTTTAGAAAAATTCGTACATCCTTATTTCTACAGAGATAACGGAAAATGTATCCTTTGTGGTATGTGTGTCAGAGTTTGTGAGGAAGTCATGGATCACGGCATCCTAGGTTTCGTCAACCGTGGTTTTGATACGGTGGTTCAATCCGCACTGGACAAGCCACTCAAAGAAACAGATTGTATCTCATGTGGTCAGTGTGTCAACATCTGCCCAACAGGTGCCTTACAGGAAATTCATCAAACAGCGAAAGCAGTACCACTTGACGGTGACATTACAGAAAGTATCTGTGACCAATGCGGTATGGGTTGTAGCATTGAGTTAGAAACAAAGGGCTCACTACTTTTAAGATCCTTACCTTCTAAGAGCCGTGCTGACCAAATCGACTTACTTTGTGAAAAGGGCCGATTCCAACTGGTAGAAAATCAAAACAAGGAAAGACTAAGCAAGCCACTCATCAGAAAAAATGGCAAGCTTGAAGAAGTTTCTTGGAAGGAAGCAACCTTGTTCACAGCAAGAAGCGCTCAAAGTTTACACCTCAGATACGGAGAAAATACTGTTGCAACTATGGTTTCCGGTAAATACTACAATGAAACGCTTTACTTGATTAAAAAGATGGCCAACAACTCTTTTGGCACAGAATATGTTTACAGCACAAAAGGCTATCGCCATGGCTTGAAAGATGTCTTTGGCTATGATGCTTCAACAAACTTGATGTCCGAACTGGATCATACTGATCTTATCATTACTATCGGCACCAATGTCATGGAACGTCAACCGGTCCTAGGTGTACGCATCAGAAAAGCCCTTTCAAACGGTACAAAATTGACCATTGTCAATCGTGAGGCCACTTCATCCGAAGAGTGGGCAAACCATGTTTACCGTACTGAAAATGATTTATCCTTCCTACTCGGTGTGGCTAAATACGTATCGGAAAACAAGGCTTCAAAGCTAGCAGTGGACGGTTTAGACGCATTTAAAGCCTCTTTGAGTTCTGTTGAAATCACGGCAGAAGCTGAGGCGCTCGGTAAGCAGTTATTGGATACTAGAAACGTCATGTTTGTCTATGACCGAGCACTGCTATCAGATGACGCGGTTATGTTGATTGCTCAAATTGCACTCCTTTCTGATCATATTGCGAAGCCACGTAATGGTGTGATCCAAATGAGAAATGAGGGTAATACACAAGGTTTGATTGATTTAGGCATTAACATGCATACTGAAGAGCTTAAGGAAAAAATTGATCAAGGCGAAGTAAAAGGATTGATCGTTTTCGGTCCTGAAGAAGACATGAAGCGTCCTGAGGGTCTTGAATTATTTGTGGTACAAGAAGAAATCCTGTCACCACTTGGTATGATGGCAGACGTGGTTATTCCATCTCCAACCCTTGTAGAGACAACAGGTACACTGACAAGCCAAGACAGACGCATTCAGCAAGCACGCGCTGCGATTACACCAAATACCGAAATGACAAACATGGAGCAAATCCAACACATCATGGATATCTTCGGCAACAGAAACCAACAATTTGAAATTGAAACTTTACTTGAAAACATCGGTAAAGAATTGCCTGAATATCTACATGCCCAAGAAGCACTGGCGAATAACGACACAGACCTATACTGGCCTGTCGGCAAATCACCAGTACTTTACCAAAATGGCTTTGCAACAGAAAACGGTGCCGCACAATTACAAATCATTGCGAATGGCATGATGTATCTGTAAGATCATTTTGCTTTAACACATAAAACGACCGTAGGAAATCAGTTTTTCTACGGTTTTTTTTGCCTTTTATTCATTTTCGGTTTATGCTGGATTTATAAAGGGGGGCTAAAAGTGAAAATTCGTAAACTCGCTCAAGAGGAACTACACCACTGGTATGAGACAGAACTTGAAAGAACCTTTATCGAGCAGGAGAGAAAACCGCTAGAGGTTATTCTGGCACTTATGAAACGTGAGGAATATGACGTTTTGGGCGTTTTTGACACGACAAAGGAGAACGCGCTAATCGGTTACGCGACCATCGCCAAACACGAGGGCATTGGCCTCTTGCTACTGGATTATCTCGGCGTCACAAAAGCACAGCGGAACAAAGGCCTTGGTGGCCAAATCCTGAATTTAATACGGGCTCATTACGGGGATATGCCCATTGTACTGGAATCGGAATTGCCTGTAGCGGAAGCTTCTGTAGAAGAAAATGACATCAGGGCACGGCGTATCAATTTTTATGAGCGCAATGGCTTTATACCTGTTTATGAAATGGCTACCTGCGGCTTAAGATGGCAAGCACTCATTGGCATAGAAGCAAGTCATCTCGATGAAAAACACATTCGAGATATCATGGAAGCGCATAAGGCCCTGTATGATGATCACCGTCATGATGTGGTTATCCCACTGGGAAAAAACGACCAACCGCCAAAATCCAGTTGGAGCTAATTCATCATCCTGACCATACAAAAAAAAAGCAGTCTCAGCGAGACTGCTTCTTACTTTATTCTTCTTGTGTGTCGCGCATATGTCGGCACATACGTTGTCCGCGACAACGTGGGCACGTATCATCACACCCACCATAATTATAATAGCCGCCTTCAATGCTCAATCCCCTACCCTCTATTAAAGCGGTCGCGACTTTTTTTCGAGCACTTTCCAGAATCAATTGTAAGGTTTGTCTTGAAACCTCCATCTGGTCTGCACAGGTTTGTTGGTCTAGGCCATCAATATCTTTTAACTTTAATGCCTCCAGTTCCTCCAAGTTAAGTACAATACAATCTTCCTTTTTGATTCTCGCCCCTGCAGGCTTGAATAAATGAACTTTCGGCACAACGCTAATCCGTCGTGGTTTTATTGGTCTTGGCATCAAACGCTCCTTTTCTAACAAAACTTAAATGATTTTTGAATTCCCTTTACCATACCTTCAATCTGATTCTCAAATTCTTCAGCAAAGGTATAGTTTTCTTTCAAGTATAACTCAACACGGCCCTCATCGCAAAGTGTTACAAAGTTAGGATCGATTGGAATTTGACTGATAATCTTGAGATTCGTCTCTGCTGCTGCTTGAGGTACCTTGCTCTCACCGAAGATATGAATTTTCTTATTGCAATCAGGGCATTGAAGATAGCTCATATTTTCTACTAAGCCTAAGATAGGTACACCTAACATGCCCGCCATGTTGATTGATTTTTTAACGATGAGTTTAACCAAATCCTGAGGTGACGACACAACAACGAGGCCATCAATATCAAAAGACTGCATAATCGTAAGTGGGACATCACCTGTTCCCGGTGGCAAATCAATCAAAAGATAATCCAACATACCCCAGTTTACATCTGTATAGAATTGTTTTACCGTATTAGCAATAACCGGTCCCCTCCATACAACAGGAGATTCTTCGTCATCTACCATTAAATTAATAGACATTACCTTGATACCCGTAGCCGTTTCAACAGGGTTAACCGCAGTCTCCGTACCTGTCGCACGCTGCTTATTGATACCAAAAACCTTTGGAATACTTGGTCCTGTAATGTCACCATCCAAAATACCCACTGAATAACCTTTGTTTCTCAACGCGGTAGCCATTAGTGATGTAACCGATGATTTACCAACGCCACCTTTACCGCTCATGATTGCGATGACGTTTTTAATATGAGTCACATCATTCGTTTTTTCTTTTTCAATATTCATAAGTCGCCTCCTATTATGGCATATGCTATTTTAATTATAACCGAGGATTTTCAAATGTCAATCCGTAGTACTTGCCCTAAAAACGTGATACACTGTTGGTAGTAATATTAAGAGAAAGGACGATTTATGAAAACAATCAATCTTTATACCGACGGTGCCTGTTCTAATAATCAGAGTGACCAGAATATCGGCGGATGGGGCACAATTTTAGAATACGGCGACAATGTTAAAACCCTCTACGGCGGACAAGTCAACACCACCAATAACATTATGGAGATGACGGCGGTTATTTCCGGATTGAAAGCCCTGAAATCTACTCAGGTCAAAGTGAACGTATTCTCGGACAGCGCTTACGTCGTTAACTGTTTCAATCAAAACTGGTACAAAAAGTGGCAGATGAACGGCTGGATTAACTCTGCAAAAAAACCGGTTGAAAATAAAGAACTTTGGGTGGAGCTGATTGATCTTGTGGAAAGCATTTCCGAAATCCACTTTTATCAAGTCAAAGGACACCTTAAGGTCGGTACCAAAGATTTTGATAAATGGCACAATAAATTTAACCAACAGTTTGGCACTGTATCCAAAGATTTCTATGCACACCTTATCGAACGGAATAATGAAGCCGATGCCCTGGCCAATCAAGGGGTCGATGACATTAAAGCCGCGCTCATATAATACAAATAGAAAAGCAAAAACTAAACCCGGCAGCTTAAGCTACCGGGTTTTATCATGCATTTTATGCCACTGGCGGTGTAAAGACTCTCGTCGCTAATTCTCTGTCTAACATCAAAAGACCCCTACCATCCCCTTCAACCAATTTCAGTTGATTAAGTATGTCTGCCGCTGCCGCCTCTTCTTCTACCTGTTCATCAATAAACCAGTTGAGGAAACTCTTTGTTGCGTGATCTCTCTCCTCAATAGAGATATCAATCAAGTTATTAATAAGGCTGGTAACATGCGCTTCATGCTTAACCACTTCTGTGAATACAGCAATCGGGCTATCCCACTCCGTTTCAGGCTTATCAATTGCATCAAGCAACACGCGGCCACCTCTCTCAGCCAAATAACCGAAGAATTTAAGACCGTGAAACTGCTCTTCTTCAAACTGAACGCGCATCCAATTTGCAAAGCCAGCAAGACCTTTCTCCTCAAAATAAGCGCCCATTGATAGATATAGATAAGCAGAATATAACTCTGCGTTGATTTGTTCGTTAATTGCTTTTTCTAATTTTGGGTTAATCATCATTTTCTCCTTTTATTATTCCTTATAACTGATTCATCCAGTGCCCGTGAACATTACAATACTCTCTTGCATTCACGACTTCTTTGTCTGTATAGAAATAAGCCTCTGGTTTATCACCGGGTTTAAGGAATTTAGTAAACACAGTATCGCCGTCGAATAACTCGATCCATTCGATATAATGTTCTTCTGTCATTGGATGTTCCGTAGAACCGACATAAACCCTATAACCGCCATCTATCTTTTCAACAACCGGCACGTGCTTTTCTGTTGCAAAATCAGCCGATTTTTCTTCCATATGTTTCATAGACGCACCACAACAAACAAGTTGGCCACCGCCTTCATGATAAACCATAACGATATTACCACATGTTTCACATTTGTAAACTTGAGCTACTTTTGCCATTCTAAATGCCTCCTTAAATTATAATATGTAACAACATAGAGATGCCATAAGCATCTCTATTCGCCTTTTTTCAAACAATCAGAGCATATTCCCCTAAAATATAGATGTTGCTGATTAATCTGGAACTCTTTAATGTCTTGAATGTTCAATACACTTAAGTCTGTTACAAAATCAAGTACCTTCTCACATTTTTCACATTTGAAATGTCCGTGTACTGCTGTGTCCGCATCGTAGCGTGTCTCGTTCTCCTCAATCGTGATACGTGACACAATACCATGCTCCACAAATAGATTAAGCGTATTGTAAACCGTCGTTTTTGATAAAGTAGGTATTTCACCAATTAGTTCTTTGTAAATCATATCTACCGTCGGATGATCCTTGCTACCCAAAAGGTACTCAAAAATACGCATGCGCTGGTAGGATGGTTTAATATCATTGCTCTTTAGGAACTCACCAACATTCGTGATTTTCCCCAACACGTCTAGTCCTCGTATACTTCAAAAAGTTCTTTTGAAACGCCACAAACTGGGCATTCCCAATCTTCAGGAATATCTTCAAAAGCAGTTCCTGGAGCAATACCACTATCTGGGTCACCTACTTCTGGATCATAAATCCAATCACATGCTGTACAAATATATTTTTTCATAACTATCTCCTCCTCTTAATTTATTTTTTATTTGGTCGTTTAGGGAATAATTCCTCTCATGTCCTTAATCAAACGATTTACTCTTGATGTTAATTTGTAATCGTTACAATTTTATATTACATTACAGGTCTTCCTTTGTCAACCAATATATACATATCCGAAATAAAAAAAACTAATCAGTTAAAAAAAAAAAGAGTCACAAATTTTTTGTGACTCTTAATCCTTTATTTTGAAAATTGGATGAGTGTTTTGATGATGTTTTCCATTTCTTCTCGATTAACTCTACCGTCTTCTTCATTGGGAATCAGGCAATCCATAGCCGACTCCTCCATAATGACGAGACCGACTTTATGAACTGAGGCTTTAATCGCTGCAATTTGTAGCAGCACTTCATTACAAGGTTTTCCTTCCTCGATCATGCGCTCGATACCAGCAATATGTCCTTTTATTGTTTTTAATCGATTGATTATGTTCTTCTTTACTTGTTCATTTTCCATCTTCAAGCCTCCTTATTTACATTATAATAGATTATCTCTATTAATTAAATAAATAAGTTAACATTGGAATCTTGAGCTTCACCAAGGTAAGTTGCAACACCACCTAAATCAATACCGTCAATCAGTTCCTCTTCTTTAATGCCCATCAGGTCCATACTCATATTACAAGCAACCATTTTAACACCATTGTCCAGTGCTGTTTGTAAAAGGCTTTCAAGGGAATCCACATTGTGCTTTTTCATAACCAAACGAATCATCTTTGGTCCCATGCCCATCATATTCATCTTAGAAAGGCCTAGCTTCTTAGTGCCACGTGGCATCATAGAACTGAACATCTTGCCGAGAAAATCTTTCTGAACCGGTACCGATTGATGTTTTCTAAGGATATTGAGACCCCAGAAAGTATAGAACATCGTTACCTTTTTGCCCATAGCCGCTGCACCGTTTGCAATGATCAAAGAAGCAATCGCCTTATCCAAGTCGCCGCTGAATACAACCATGGTCTGTTGTTTTGTTAAATCAACACCGTTTGCTACCGCGTTAGAAGCGCCTGAATGAGTCACTGGATGGCTGCCTTTTTTGCCCTTCATAATATGAGCGACAATAGTTTTGTCCACCTTATCAATATCCATCAACGTATTACCTGTCTTATCACACCATGTCTTAATGTCGTTTCTAAAACCCGGGTCTGTTGCCTTCACTTCTAAAACATCACCATTGTTCATTTCATTAATTGTATTATATACTTGTAGGATTGGTCCCGGGCACTGTAAGCCACAAGCATTTAACGTAATCACTTCACCTGTTTCATGTACTTCGTGGGCTTCAATATCGCCAGACTCTGAAAAGTCTACTTCACCTGCATAAGCCATTCCGCCACATTTAGAAGCATCATCTTGACAGTATACACAAGAATAAGTTGAATAGCCACCACTGAAATTATAGACGTTTTCAAAACCATGTTGCATTAAGATTCTTGATGCAACATAGCCTCTAAGACCAATTGCACAGTAAACGATAATTTTTTTAGACTTATCGAGTTCACTTAAACGATCTCTTAATGAGTCTAGAGGAATATTAATAGAACCTTCAATGTAACCCAGTTCTCTTTCGATGTCCTCTCTAACGTCTACAATAATGGTATTTTCTTTGTCGAGTGATGCCATCTGATCCCAGTGGAAAGCTTTCATTCTGCCTTCAAGCATGTTCTCAGCAACATAACCCGCCATGTTCACAGGATCCTTTGCCGATGAATATGGTGGTGCGTAAGCTAATTCCAGCTCTGTTAAATCGTATACGCTCGCGCCAAAACGAAGTGCAGTCGCAAGCACATCAATACGTTTATCGACACCTTCGTAACCCACGATTTGTGCGCCCAATACCTTAGCATCTGCGCCAAAGATCAATTTGATGGCCATCGGAATCGCACCTGGGTAGTAACCTGCATTGGACTTAGAGTGTGTAATCACCGTATGATAATCTTTACCGTTCTCTTTGCCTAAACGCTTAAGGGTTTTTTCGTTAACACCAGTGGACGCCACGGTCATTTCAAATACTTTTGCGATAGAGGTGCCTTGTGTGCCTTTATAGGTTTGTTTCAAGCCGCAAATATTGTCGGCACAGATTCTACCTTGTTTGTTCGCTGGTCCAGCAAGGGGTACCATTGTTTTATCTTTGCTGTTGAAGTCAATGATTTCAACGGCATCACCAATCGCATAGATATTAGGGTCTGAAGTCATGAGATACTCATCTACCACAATACCGCCACGTTGGTTCAATTCGAGGTTCGCTGATCTTGCCAAATCCGATTGTGGCTTAACACCAATCGAAAGCATGACCATATCCACTTCTACTTTTTTACCACTTTGCAAAGTAACGGTCGTTACGCCGTGGTTGTATTCAAATGATTTTACGCCATCGCCAAGGTATAGTGCTACATCAAGCTCTTTCATGTGCTGGTGTACACCTTGGGCCATTTCGAAATCGATCGGCGCCATGACCTGATCCGCCATCTCTACGACAGAAACTTGAATACCTCTTTGGTGGAGGTTTTCTGCCATTTCAAGACCAATGAAGCCACCACCGATGACTGCTGCTCTCTTAGGTTTTTGATCATCCACATAAGCTTTGATGGCATCTGTATCCGGAATATTCCAAAGCGTAAAGATATTTGGTGCATCAATGCCTGGAATTGGCGGCTTAAGTGGTGTCGAACCAGGTGAAAGCACAAGCACGTCATACGATTCAACATATTTCTCACCTGTATCGTGGTTCAATACCTCTACGGTCTTCGCCTCTTTATCAATACTCAATACTTCTGATTTCACTCTGACATCAATGCCAAAACGGCCATGCATCGCTTCCGGAGTTTGTACAAGTAAGGCACTTCGTTCTTCAATTGTTTCCCCTATATAATACGGCAAACCACAGTTTGCAAACGAAATATATTCACCCTTTTCAAACATAATGATTTCTGCCGTTTCATTCATACGTCTTAGTCTAGCCGCTGTGCTGGCACCGCCCGCAACACCGCCGACAATAACAACTTTTTTATTCATAAGATATCCTCCTTCTTATCAACCCGCCCCCTATGCAGGGGGTTAATCATATAGTAATACATCCTCGTTAATTTGTCAACAAAGTTCGTTATTTTTTTATTACATAAATTTCTTATTTGCTACCCAATCGCTAGGGGGGATAAACAAGAATAAATTGAAGCCTTTTCCCATTTGCTGTATAAAAAAAACGCACAAGACACCTTGTGCGTTTTTGTCAATTCAATATGATTATTTTAAAAGTTCGTCCAGTCTGTTCTTATCAAATCCTTGAATGATTTCATCATCCACATAGATTACAGGAACACCCATGAAACCTTTGCTCATCAGTTCTTTTCTTGCAGAAGTATCTTTTGATACGTTACGCTCTTCGAAAGACACGTTTAACTCATTTAAATAATCCA
Organism: Clostridia bacterium; assembly: GCA_016938815.1. GTDB lineage: Bacteria > Bacillota > Clostridia > Peptostreptococcales > Acidaminobacteraceae > JAFGTX01. The sequence goes on from JAFGTX010000305.1 coordinate 9,610, forward strand.
TTGCCATGTGGCAGTAGCCACAAGTATCACTTGTAAAGATTACGACTTTTTTATCCATAATTTTCTCCTCCATTAACAACTCGACATCTGTCCTTCTGTCGGTACTATTAAAAATCTCTTAGAAATCCATCCACTGACAAAATCTATGTGAAATCCCTTAAAGTATTCTACAAGACCCTTGTCGATATAGAATTGGATTCCTTGCTCAACGACTTCTTGATCCTCTTCATGCTCCTTGTCCAAAGAAACACCAAATATAGGACCACCTCAACCAACAGCTTTGACAAAAATTCTTATACCATAAGTCTCGTCATAACTGTTTGCCATCATATTCTTAATTTCATTATAAGCTTCCGATGTTAAACTAATCATATCATTCCTCCATCATACTCACAACCCCCTCCCTTGGGGGTATATCTAAATGATATCAGAAAAAATTTAATTGTCAACGTAGTTCATAATTTGTTTACATAAATAGCAATTTATTTACAATTTACACAAGCACCTCTTGATTATTCCAAGGTAATTTTCACCCTCGACGTCGCACCATCCGTCAACACTTCAATAGAGACACCACTGTCGGAACCATCATACAGGCGGCTTTTAGGCGTTAGTGTCCCACTGAATAACGCCTGTCCACTTGCCGAGAAAAAAGGTGCCAGTCGCTGGTTATAATCGTCATTATCCAATCCCGATCCCGTTGTCCGCTCGCTAGCTTCTTCAATATCAATCCCTTTATGGGCTTCATTATCGTTAACCGTATTGGTGTCATAGTTTTTATTAATAACTGATTCATCAATATGATATATCAAAATACCACCATTCTGTTTCAGATCATTCCGAAGAATGGCGTCCCTACCCTTTATCGTTCTATTTTCTAATAGGAAATATTCATCCGGGTTATCTGTATTGATGCGAATAATATTATAAGCACCGGTTTCTGCGCTGTTTAAGTCATATTCTCCGGATGCCGTCACGATAGTAGGCGTCACTGCACCTAATTGGATCAAGCTCCAAGGATCAAAATATGGGATAACCTCACCCGGACGATCACCGCTGGCATAGCTGTTAATGGCCTCAGCCATAAGCGAGAAAGGACCCAGGCCCTTTGACGAGCCATCCGTGTCATAAAGATCCGGCAAACCCAGTTGATGACCAAGCTCATGAGCAAATACACCCATGGTACTCAGAGCTGTCGTATCAGCAAAATACTCCATTTCACTGACATAGATGATATTCATAATACCCATTTGGTCGACAAGCCCCATGCTCATATCTGAGAACAGGTGATGCGCTCTAAACTGGGCATAATCAGAAGGTGTTGCATCAGAAGCCTCATAACCTGCAAGGATTGCAACAAAGGCAAGTTCTTCACGGTCAATCACACCATTGTCATTTCTATCGTATAGTTGCATGTTAATCTTATTCTTCAGCTGCTCAGCAATGACTGGAACAAGATCTTCGCTATCGCCTAACACCCCTCCAGTATTGGGATGTGGCATATCCAATGTCACTCGCACAATACCATCATTAATATGTCCATCTTGTTCAAGAGCCGGCACCAAATTGATCGCATCATGGGTCACTTCTTTGTAGTAGTTTCTAAGACTATTTGTGCTCTCTCCGAACAACTTGTCATACCAAGTCGTGTCCGAACTGATGATGCGCTCATCTGAAAACGACACCAATACAACCAACGTTGGCATGTGTTTCAAATACGTTATTTTCTCCTCTGTATAAGGAATCGCTTCGTCTTTATCATCAAATGATTTAATAGCCGTCACATTCCCTTCTGAATCCAAGTAGCGTCCAAGACCCACGTAACTGCCATTTAAATACTCACCAACGTACCGTTCGCCGGTATCGCCATAAGTATGCATCACCATACCCATGCCCTCCGTCGGCTCAGAAGCGACCATCCAGCTACCATCCTCGAAATCCACGTAAAAATCTTCACCCGCATCCGTCTTCACGACATACTGGACTTGTCCCTCTAAATCATAACGTTCTCCAGAAGCGATGATGCCATCTTTCATCGCCATCAGTTTCGCTTCTATATTGCTCATGTAAACTGTATTTTCATGAGTTGGTAGAACTTCCAGCGTTCCCCGAATCATTTGATCCATATCCCGTGTAATCGTTAAGGTTTTATTATCCGAAAAGCCCATTTCCAGTGAAAGGCCTTGTTCTACAACTGCTGCGTTGAGTGGTACGTAAAAGGTATTGTTATAAACCACAATAGGATGAAAGCCTTCATCAGGACGGATCAAAACATCACCGATTTTCATCTCTTTTGTGTAAGGCACAATATCCACGATTTCAGGCGTTTCTACTGAGGTCATAGATTGCATCTCCCCAGTTATCTCCGGTGTCACCAAGGAAAAGGCCAAATAGCCTTCGTCCGTCATACTGCTATGGATACCCAAATTTGCCATGACTTCCGATGTCATTGGCAGATAATAGCTGCCTTTGTAAAGGAGCAATGGTTCTTTCACCGAACCATTGTCAAATTGCAATGTATTGATTCGAACATTACCTTCATAAATATGTGCTGTGCTGTTTTCTACAGCGCCATAGCTCGCACTTGCCAAGCATAAGCAAACTGTAATTGTACCAACTAATAGCCGTACTTTCTTAAACATTCATATCACCTCAATTATAGTTTACAGAGTTCCTATATCCACAGCAAGACTGTGGCTTAAATGTCATTTAATTTTAATTATCCACATGTTCTTAACACTTTTTTCTCATATTCCACGAACAATCTACTGCCAA
>JAFGTX010000306.1 GCA_016938815.1 Clostridia bacterium
TTGGTCGTTTCGACCAGCAGTGGCACCTCCAGCATATCGCAAAAGGCACGTGTCGCGGTCATATCAAAATTGTCAAAACCCAAATCTATGGTTGCTGCTGCCAGCTCATAACGAATCGGGCTAAAGCGTTGAAATTTCTTTAGCGCATAGAGCAGGACCATGCTGTCCTTACCACCTGAAAGGCCGACAGCCACGCGGTCACCATCCGCGATCAAATGATTCTCTTGAATGGTTCTTCGTAAATTTCCCAGTAATGATTTCATAAATTCTCCAATCGGTAACATTTCCTATCGTAATAGGACACACCCATAATACCATGAAAATAGCCGGCAACAAAGTGTTACCGGCTAAGTGTTGTTTTATTTGTAAGAACTTAATTCGATATCGTCCAACCAAACGGTTGCGTTATCTGAGGAGACCAAAATCTCCAACTTGTCAATCAAATTGCTACCGCCAGAGGCTTCAACCATTTCCCACAGACTCATCGCTGTTGGGTTATGGGTAACGGATTTCACAAATTTCACCGAACCGTTGTTATAACCTGTGAATTGAATCTTGACCGGCTCTGTGCCGTCTGTCATCAACCACATGGAGATAATGTAATTGTTGTCGATGAAAATATCTTCAAGCGTCACTTTGCCTTTACCGTCGTTAGACGCTAAATCCAATTTGATGGACTTGGAACCGCCACGCTTAATCTCTGTATCGTAATCACCTTCGTCACCGAGGGTGATGGTGTATTTGCTGAGCTTTTCATTGGCTTCCGCTTCACCATCTGGATTCAGGACGTCATCGATAGAGCCGAGGGTTGGTACGGTATAATCAAACTCTTGGAAATATGGTTCACTCCATTTTTCATTGGCATCCTGAACGCGAAGCGTCACTTTGTAAGTACCATCATTTTTCAGGATCAGTTCAATGTTGTAGTTTTCAGTCGAGTTGTAGAACTCTTTACCGCCTGATTCTACCGTCCACTGCGCCAATTGGATGCTGTTGTTGTTGCCATAAGCGGTACTGGTATTGGTGAAAACGATCTTGTCGTCTTGTTCGATACGTTCAAAAGAAGCCACAGGTGGGACCTGTGCCGGTTTGAAGAAAACAAACTTGGCAAAGAGACCGATGATCAAAGCCAGTACAA
>JAFGTX010000307.1 GCA_016938815.1 Clostridia bacterium
AGCCAGAATGGCGGGCAGTGGGATTCGAGTGAGGGCTTCAGTATTAATGGATGCAGACATGGCGCGGTCTCCAAATAAAGTTCCTATTCGGTAATGGCCATCTGGAATCTGTTTGCTGTCTGGTTTGAGGATCGTTTTTTCAGCAGATTCGCCATCCACAGACTGCGGTGGTGGACTGCACATGTGGAAACACATTGCTTGGCAGTTTATGATTTGGTACGCTGAACCATTGGCGTGCTGTATAAATAGATCATCGAACTTTAGGAGTATATTGCTCATGCCAGCAGGCATCCCTGCCACAGACATGTCATTTGCAATCAAGCAGTTAAATCAGATGGTAAAAGACAAATCCTGGACAAGCTTTCAACTTCGCCGCATTGAAAATCAAGCGAAGACAGGTATGGATATTGATCCGGCAGAAGCGCATGTGGTGTTGGGAATCATTGCTTCACTTCGTGGGCAGACTGACAAAATCCATGAACATTTCAGAGTCGCGCTGCAATTTCCTAAAAATATGTCGCTCAATTATGTTAATTACAGTATCGCGCTACGATGGGTTGGACTAATTACAGAGGCATTCAGCATGGCTGATAAGGGGGCAGTGTGTTTTCCTGATGACAAAATGCTACTCAGGGAAGCTATTGATACAGCATTCGGTTCTGGCCATTTCCTGAGAGCTAATGACCTCGTTAATAATCAATGGACCAAACTCTCCCCTGATGCATCTTTTCAAGATCGTCAACAGATTGAAAAATCAGCCGAATGGCTGCAGAGTCGAGATATGTCTGAGAAATGTGTTTCCAGTCTTGTGGAAATCGCATTTTCCATAGCTCGTGAGCGTCTCAACTTTCATAAGTCGTTTAATGGTATTCAGATAGATGTGTTAGCCGATGGAACGGATCAGTTTTTAGCCTATGATATTCTTATAAATGAAACGCCAGAGATCATTTCAAATCTTAACGAAGAATTTATCGACGCCTCATTGGACTCTGTAATAACTGAAAGAGGATTTGTGCTTTCTTTTGAGTCTGGCAAGGTAAAGCAAAATAGTGCTAATGAGTTTGCTGCATGACCGTCACGCCACGCGATTATCTTGATTCAGCATTGGAAATGAGCGCGGGCCAGAATGAAATAACGTTAAGAAATGCCGTTAGTAGATTTTATTATGGCGCCTATCACGTTTGCCTAGAATTCGCTGACCATCAAAATCTAGGTCATCCTGATTGCAACAATAAACCTTCCAGCCATGAAAATTTGATTTGCCGAATGAGAAAATCTCGTATAACAGGCATTGAATCTATAGTTCGACTGTTTGATATATGTAAAAAACGGCGGGTAAAAGCCGACTATAAACTCAAGCAAACCATTTCAAAAGAAGACGAAGAAAATCAGCGTATTGATTGCTTTCGGATACTGCAAAAGGTGACAAACTTAACCAATACTATTGAAGATGAT
>JAFGTX010000308.1 GCA_016938815.1 Clostridia bacterium
AGCACGATCATAGTAATAGAACACGGTAGGCTGGTAAAGCTTTAGCCCTTGGCAAAATAGAGGCTCCTCTGCCTTCCGAAAGGCATGATAGAGTCAAGGGCTTAAGCTACAGCTATCGAGTAATGCGAGCCATGATTAGGTATTATCTAGGATATACCCCTGAGATAATCGAGAAAATGAGCTTAGTCCAAATGGTCGAAGCATTTCAAGATGTAGTTTATGTTAGGTCTTTAAGAAGTAAATTTGAACCTGAGAATTAATGCGAAAAGTACAATATGCCATAGAAATAGTTGATCGTTGGAGTAAACCTTATGATACTTTTGAGAGGAAAACTAATTACTTGGGTAGTAAGCATGTTGATCCCTTTAAAGGTACAGGTTCAAGTATAAGTAGGTCTAACCAACTTCTTGACGAAACCAACATAAAAATTAGGAATCTTGAACAAAGTAAAACGTCAGCTATTGGAAAAACCTTCCAATGGCAAAATGCAATTGCTGCTGTTGGAGGTTCTTATTTGGCATTGCAAGCAGGGAAAGCGGTATGGAATTTTAGCAAAGATGCTGTTATGGCATCTGCACAAATTGAAAAATACAATGTCACACTAAAAACAATGTTAGGCTCTACAGGAGCGGCTCGTGACAGAATGCAGGAATATTTCGACATTGCAAAAAAAACACCTTTTCAACTTAACGAAGTAGTCGAAGCAGGAAATCAGCTGCAGGCAATTGGTAGATATAGTGCAGAAAACCTTACAAATCTTGGTGACCTTGCGGCTGCATCCGGCAAACCAATGGAACAGGTGATGGGTGCTTATGCCAAATTGGCCACTGGTCAAAAAGGTGAAGCAGTTAATATGTTCAGAGATTTATTGATTAGTACTGAAGATTGGGTAAAAGCAACGGGCAAAGGGATTAAGAAAAATGGCGAGCTTGAAGCCACAACCGAAGAAATGATTGCCGCCTTACCTGGTCTCCTCGCCGGTAAAGGATATTTGGGCATGATGGGTCAGCAAGCCAATGCGACACAAGGGCAAATATCTAATCTTGAGGATGGCATATTTCAACTAAAAGTTGGCCTGGGTGATAAATTAAAGCCTGCGCTTAATCAAGTGATGGCATCAGCTAATAGTATGATCTCTACTATGTATGAATGGGTAGAGGTGCCTGTGAGCGAAAAAATGAGAGAAGAAAAAGTTGAGGCGAATCTGTTAACTAAGAAATTAATGGATTTGAATTTAACAGAGGAGGAAAGGGTTAGAGTCTTCAATGAGTTGAAAACTTTACAGCCAGATATAGTTGAAGGGATTAGCGCAGAAAATATAGAAATGGACAAGTTGCTAGCAAATCTGCGTGCTTACAATGTTGAGATGTCTAAAAGAATGTTTTTGCAAAAAAAGCAAGAAGAAATTGACAAGTTGAAAGAAAAAGCCGATAAAGCAGAAACCACAGCTTATGAAAAATTAGCTCCTGTGCAAGAGCGTATGATGGAAATAATTAATACTGCGCAACACACAAACCCTGCATATGCACAGATGGTTGAGGAGGCATTTTTTGGAAAATATTGGGACAATGCTGCACGTAATGAATTGATTGATACAAATCCGGATTTTTGGCTAAAGCTTAATCAGGCTGGTTTTGACACGGCTTTTTCAGATAAAGAGAAAGCGATCGCAGAGTCTAATCTGATAGCTGACTTAGCGAGGTCAACAGGACAGATGGACGCTCTTAACAAAATGTGGGGTAATGCCTCAATTGGTAGTCTCTCTGGCTCAGAGTTCGGTGAATATCTACACTATTGGAATAAAGCAATGGGATACACATTTGCGTATCAAAATCTTGAAGAGGGTTTGGAAGAGTTTCAAGAAAAATTGGGCATTAAGCTTGACGATGGCGAAGGTACACCTGGCGGGTCTGGTTTTGGTGGTAGAGGTGGCGGTTCACTCAATACTGAATTTCAAAAAGCCCAGGATGCCATCACAGGAGGTGG
>JAFGTX010000049.1 GCA_016938815.1 Clostridia bacterium
ACAAAATCGATTTGCATCAGACACTCGCCGCCGGAAAGCGTGACACCGCCACCGGATTGTTCATAGAAGACGACGTCTTTTAGGGCTTCCGAAAGGGCGTTTTCGACTGAGTACTCTTTGCCGGCAATGGAGAGGGCGTTATAGATACATTCATCTAAGATAGATTCATCACCCTGAAATTTTGTGTTGTCGATATGAATATCGCCATCTGAAAGGGTAATGGCGCCATCCTTACAGTGACGGGCACATTCGCCGCAGCCGACGCATTTCTCCTTATTACGAAGGAGTTCCGGCTTAGGAGAAAGACTTTCTGGGTTGTGGCACCACGCACAGCGGAGTGGACAGCCTTTAAAGAAGAAGGTCGTTCGGATGCCGGGACCGTCGTGGACTGAGAATTTCTGTATGTTGAAAATGGTTGCCGTTAACATGAGATGCCTCCTTACTCGCCTTTGACGGTATTGAAAGGATTATGGGAACTGACAATCAATATTTTCACGATCTTATTGGTATAATTGGCCCAGTTGTGTTCGATGGTGGAAGGGTAGTGGGCGATGTCGCCAGGGTACAGGTCCTTACGTTCATGGTTGATGAAAAGTGTCAGAACACCTTCAAGGACATAGACGAACTCTTCTCCAGCGTGAGCATATTCATCGATGGGCTCGTCGAATTGCCCTGGGAGCAGTTCAATCAAACGCGGCAACATGTCGCTATGTTCCGCGATGGTGGTCAGATGGTAGTGGATGAAATTGTTGTTTTCAATTTGGAAAACGGAGCGTTCAAAATGTCTTTGAACATAAGTATCGCGTTCTCTTGGACGATCAAAGAAAAAAGTCAGATCCACATCGAGGTATCTTGCAATCTTCTCCAAGGTATCAACGGCAACGCTGCTCATACCCCGTTCTAGTTGAGAAAGAAAACCCGTTGAGAGACCGGACGCGTCGGCAAGGTCCTTCAAAGTCATTTTCTTTTCGGAACGCAAAAATTTGATTTTTTCGCCGATGGCTTTATTCACCATAAATAATCCTCCTTAGATAGCTTTAGATATCAAGTTGTTAAATAATTATCACTTCGCATCTTCATGATACACCTAAAAAAAACAAAAAGCCACTAAAATATTCAGCACCGTGAATCGAGATTCATGAATGAGAATATATAGTGGCGTTAATGTATCTTAAACGTTACCTTTTATGATGCCAAACCATGCGACGACGGCTTCGGCTTGAACCATCCCGACTTTTGCAGCAAGTCTCTGGGAGGGTGTATTGGAGGTCAAAATTTGGACATAAGGTATTTTACCGAGTTGTCGCACCTTATGCATGAGATCGTTACAGACGAGAACGGCCAGCTGTTGCTGGCGGTAAGCCTCCTTGGTGTACATGATACCCATGGTATTGTCGCGGTGCACCAGAGCCCATGAAGCGCGCTCGCCGTTGATAGTGATGCAGGAGGAAGGGCGCTTCAGCAGGTCTTCCTGAATCTCGGCAAGGGATTCTTCATGCTGGTATTCATAGTAGGTGTTGATTTCCTCAGCAGCATCCAAGGGGATGCTTTCCACTCTTGGATCAGCGGCAGGCAGTGAAACGGTGTCGGGAAGATAATAGAGGTAACAATCGTTTCGCCAATCCAAAGTAAGCCCTTTCTCCAGAATATAATCCGCAAGATCCTGTCGAAGACCACTGAAGCCATAATAGCCATCCTTATGACAAAAGGTTTCAAGAACCCAATCTACGAAGGTCAGACTTTCCGTCACGATGTACATGAAGTAGTCCTCTTTTCCCAAAATACCAGTTGGATTTTCAGGATTGTCGGTGTAGAGCTGCAAATCCGCGATGTGTTCGATGGCGCCTAGTAGATTGTAGGCGATGATGCCTTTGGTGTGAAGATACTGGATGACTTCTGGTGTTGCTTTGGTTTGAAATAACTGAGACATGCTGATAACCTCCTTAATTCTGATTGTCTTATTTTAACATGAAAAAGACGCCCATATGAGCGTCTTGAAAATTTATCCTATTAGCCTTTGGCATCGATGATGGTGCCGACATAATCCTTCATTTCCATAGGCTCTTGTGTCAACTGAGGTATCTTAACCTTTTGGAACAATTGGTAGAGCTTGTAGAACAAACTATTTGTACTACCGATCAAGAAACGGCACAAATGACGGCGTTTCCTTACGGTTTCAGTGAATATCCCACTATAGATGACCAGCTCGCCATCTACAAGGAGTTTGATACCGATGGTCATCAACTGATCGCTGTACTGCTTCAAAAGGTAGAAAATCTCTTCCGAAAAATTGGTATTGAAACTTTTATCGAATTTTGCAAGGGAGAGTATGGTGTGATTGTAGGTGTGGATGAGGTGCAACAATTTCTCGATAAAGTATTCGTCGTCGAAGCGAATGTTCTTCAAATCGTGTTCAAGTTCCTGTTCATTCCTGTAAAAAAGCTTGTACTCTTCTTTTTGTTCCTTAATGCCATCATAATAACGCTGCATGTTGAGTGAATGATTGTTGGTTTCTCTATCGGAAGAAGCGTTTGTTTCAGACACAGGAATAACCTGCTCCTGTTTTAAGGATACTTTTTTATAGGAGCCTTTATAGCTGGTATCTTTTGTTAAACGAACGTTGCTTGTGCGGTAGACATTACTGATTTTTTTCATAACACTCACCACCTTTGTTTTCTATAAGAGTTATCGGCAGCTTTGCGGTTTTTTTTAATCTTTCCTGCTATTTATTGGGATATTTGAAATGTAGCGCATAAGGATATGATAAAATGGTATAAAGTGAATTAAGGACATAGGCAGGGGTGATAGAATAATGGATACGAAGTTGAACAAGATTATTGCCATACTTGAGACAAAAGCTATTGAAAACGTTAAAATCAAACGTAAATCTAAGGATTTTGAGAAGGTCAATACCTTCTTGATGTCCAACGGATTTCGGAACAACTTGGAAAAATTGTTAGAGGGAAAAGTCTATAGTACCCAGAAAGTGCTTGAAATATTTATGCCACTTGTGGTGGCGATTATTGGGAAACCGGTGGAAGCCTTTGAACAGTATCTTTACCAGTATGTGGTTTCCTTGGCATTTCCAAAGGCTTCTGAAATTCAACACGACGTCGATAAGGACTTGGCGTGCGATATCGTCTTGCCCTTCCTAAGCGTTTTTTTCGAACTGGAAAAGACATACGACAAAGAGAAGTGGGTATCGAAGTATCCGCTGGATTTGTTGACGGAAGAAGAGGTTGCAGCGATTGAAGACCGTTCGGAATACGATACCTTCATGGCGGCCTATCACGGGGAATTCATCTATGAATTGATGAAAATCACCCAAGACGTCGTAGGCTATACGACCCTCGACCACGTCAGTGGTGTGCACTATTTGGCGGTCAAAATAGCGCGACAACTTAAGTTTTTAGGATTACCGATAGACCTTGGCCGGGTTTCCGGTGCAGCGGCAGGACACGATATTGGAAAATTCGGCTGCAAGGGTGAAGAAAAGAAACGTGTCGCTTATTACCATTACCACTATTCTGGTGAATGGTTCAACAAGCACGGCATCGTCTATATTAGAAATGTTGCTATCAATCATTCGACATGGGATCTGGAACTGGAGAACCTATCCCTTGAATCTTTGGTGCTTATTTATTGTGATTTCAGAGTCAAAGGGGATAGTAACAATCAGATGAAATTCTACACTTTGGAGGATTCCTTCAAGGTGATTCTGGAAAAATTGGACAACGTGGATGAGGCAAAGGAAAGGCGCTATAGGAAAGTCTATGCCAAACTGAAAAACTTTGATGCCTTCTTGAAACAGCTCAATGTCAATGTCGACCCAGATTCAGATGAGGCTATCCGCGAACCGCAGGAAGTGAAGCGGAAGTTCTACGCCTTGATGCAGGGTGATGAAATTATCGAAAACGCGAAATTTGCATCCATTGAGCACAACATCAAACTGATGTACTCTCTTAGGGATGAGACCTCCCTTAATAAAATGCTGGAAAGCGCTCGGGATGTCAAAGATCAGAGTGGTCTTAGAGGCTACATCCAAGTGCTCCAGGAATATTCGACCTATCTGACCCAAAAGCAGAAACTGATCACACTGAAGTTCTTATACGAGCGTCTGGTGTTGCCGGAAGAGGATATACGGATGGAGTGTGTGCGGCTCATTGGTAGCATCATCGGGAATTTCGACGAGGAGCGCCGCAAGGAAATTCCGGAGGGCGAAGCCGTTGAAGCACCTATCATCAGTGGTCTGGAATTATTCGACAAATATTTGGGTGACCTGCTGCATCCAGACCACAAGATTATCGAGAAACATCGTAGCTGGATCAGCTATACGGCAGGCGAGATGGTCAAATCCTACTTTGAAAGTTTAAGGGATGAAGATAAGCGCGAGGAGTCCATTGATATCGTGCTGGCTTATTTTGAGCATATTCCGGATCGTGAGCATGATTTGCATCTGATGGATATGGTGCGCAGTATGCCGTTCTCTGAATTCAGCAAGGATGAACAACTGCTGGTAAGACGGTACCTTTTCGAAAAAATCATCAGCGATGATTATCTGATTCGCTTAACTTCAGCGGATACAGCTTATGAAGTGCTGGACTGCATGGAGGAGAATCTCTTCAGGGAAGAGGTCGTCCATGAACATTTCAATGCCTTAATAGAGAAAGAATTATCTACGGTGGAAAATTACAGCATCTACAAGGTTCTGAAGAAATTTGGCAGCCGTCCGGAACTTATGGATCTATTTAGGGAAAGAGCAGAAGTGACTGCTGAGAAGATTTCAGGTATTTTCTTGAGCAACTTGAAATCCGCAACGGCACCGATTGTCAAAAAGCTTCAAATTGAAATCCTCTTGGAATACACGGCGACCCATCATTATGAAAATGCCTTTTACACGGCTTTGCATTTTAGCAATCTTTTGAAGGTCAGCGAACTTTCCTTCGTTAGAAATACAGCGGGCGAGGGCCTTATCAAGCTGGTGGATCAACTGTCCAACGAACAGAAAAACGACATCGTGGTGGAACTTCTCCGATCTTTGGAGATGGAAAGTTACCAGTTTACCCGATATATTCCGCTCTTCCTAGGGCGTTTGATACTGAAATTGCCGGATGTCGAATTCGATGAAGTCTTAGAGGACTTGGAGATTCGAATCAGAAAGGCCAATCCTCAGATTTCCATGCTGGTGGTAAAAACCGTTGGTGTGGGGGTTAGTTTCTACAGCCAGTACCAGAACGTCAAGGATAACGTTGAAGCCTACAAGACGCGTTTGAAGCGCATGATCGGCATTCTGTTCTGCGGTTTTGTGAACTATGACCCAAGGGTCAATCAGACGGCATTCAGAGTATTTGGCAAGTACATTTTCTCATCATTTGAACTGGGGCTAGACGAGAAAAAACTGATTTTCGACATGGCTTGTAAAAAGATTTTAGAGCTCATGAGCAATACCGACGAGTCGAAGGAATTGGTCTTCTTTAACAATGCTGCGGGCCTGATGCACATGTACCGATTTATAGCCCACTACAACTTCGTTTCTGAAGAACCGCTCCATTTTGAGCCGAGCAAGAAAATTGCCTTTTTCCCGGGGGCCTTTGACCCATTTACCTTGAGCCATAAACAAATTGCAAAGGAAATACGCAACCTTGGTTTCGAAGTGTATCTGGCTATTGATGAATTTTCTTGGTCCAAACGGACACAGCCAAACTTGGTGCGTCGGGATATCGTCAAGATGTCAGTGGCCGATGAAATAGGCATCTATTCCTATCCGAGGGAATTGGCAGTCAACATAGCCAACGCTGAGGATATGGGCAAATTGAAGAGCAGTTTTCCAAATACGTCGGTGCACATTGTCGTAGGTAGTGATGTCATCAAGAATGCTTCGGCTTACAAGGGGACGCCAAAGCAGGGATCGGTTGCGACCTTCCCACATGTGGTATTCGTGCGATGTGATGAGGGCAACGATTCAGATAAACTGACCTATGTACCGGAAATGGACAAGCTGCATCCGGACAGTATTTTGCTGACGTTGCCAGTCCAATACGAGCAGATTTCATCGACACGGATTCGGGATTATATCGATGAGAACAGAGATATCTCGGAATTGATCGATCCGCTGGTTCAGCGCTATATTTACGAAAAGGGCCTCTATCAAAGAGAGCCACAGTTCAAACAGGTCATGACGACTAAGAGCTTTAACATCGAACTGATCGAAACCGTCTCCTTGAATCTGATTGAGGAGTTGGCGCATGTCGTCGATGGCGACTTTAGTGAAATCTATTCGAAGCTGAAAGAGCTGTTTACGGTGGAAAGAAGTCGAACCTTGGTCTTGAGAAGCGCCACGGAAGAAAAGCGTATTTTGGGCTTTTCCATTTTCCACTGGGTACGTTCCAGCGAAATTTTCAGTGAATTTGAAGACGCAACGGTTACCGATTACGTTCGAGATCATTCGGTGGGTAGAATTATCCATTTGGATGGTATCTATGCGACAGAAGGCGCCTTTGACGGACATATCGAACAGCAAGTGCTGACTGAAACACTGGCCTTTTGTCTATCCAGAGATTATACCTATGCCGTTTACACGGAAACCTTATTTGGACGTATGAGTGAAGAAAAGCGGCGGATATTGCAGCTTCAAGGCTTCATTCCTATTGAATCGACGGATATGGACATCTACTGTGTCAACATGACGGCGCCTTGTACCCTGAGTTTGGACTGTAAGTCCATGTTCAAACAGCCCTTTAGAAACAATGAAAAAGTACTAGAGGCAGTGCTACGGACGAGAAGAAGATTGCAAGAAGCGCTGGTTCAGCTCTATCCGGGCAATCTGGTCCTGAATTTTGATAGAAGCATGATGTACGAGCATTTGATCAAAAAAATATGCGATGAGAACAACATGCCGACGACACCGGTCTTGCCTAGAACGACCGGCGACTTGATGTGTGTGCCTTTTGGCGCTATTTTCAGAAGATGGCTGTTGCCGAATACCGTGACAAAGTCCATGCACTTGGAAAAATATTTTGAACCGGATCTGATGCACCATGAAATACGCGCTTATCCTTACTACTTAGATGCTGAAAATCAGGTCAAGGTACTGAAATCCTACAATCGCAAGATTATGCTGGTAGACGACCTGCTCAACAAGGGCTATCGCATTGAAGCCTTGGACCCGCTGTTCAAGAAGCATGACGTGCAGATTCATAAGGTATTTGTCGGTATCCTTTCTGGCAGAGGCAAGGCGATTATGGAGCGACAGGGACGTGAAGTCGATTCGGCCTATTTCATACCGAGACTTAAGGTGTGGTTCAATGAAAGCAAGTTGTATCCGTTTATCGGGGGCGATGCCCTATGGCGTGGTGAGTATCCGGTGAGAAACCTAATTCCATCCATTAACCTGATTCTGCCATACAGCTCCATGGCCTATATCAAAGGTGTGGAGCGGGCACGTATTTACGAACTATCAAAAGTCTGTATTGAAAATACGATAGAGATTATGGCGGCTTTAGAAGATGCTTACCAGCAATATCACGAGCGGATGTTGACCATTGGACATCTTGGGGAAGTTCTTATACAGCCGAGGTATCCGGACAAGGGCAATGCTTTGCATTTCGATATGAGTATGAAACCAACGGAATATCTTGCCAATGATTTGGAACAACTGAAACGCATGGAACTGATTTTAACAGGTGATAAAAAATAGTGTGAGGCGAAGAAATGATGACATTTGAAGATATAGTACAAAGGCTGGGTGAGCCACTGAAAAGTTGCGTGCTCTATGAGCGACCGGTCGAAAGAAAAAACCAGTACAAAGTGACCCTACTGGGGCTTGGCGATGTCGGCGGGACCCTGCTCATCGGCTTAAGACTCCTGGGACGAGGCATCATCAGCGAAATCGGCATTTACGATCTCAGCGAAGAAAAATTGAACCGCTGGGAGATGGAGCTTAACCAGATCGTCGATCCTAATGACGGCAGTTTACCTGTGGTGAAGCGTATTGACCAGAAAGCACTTTTTACTGGTGATATGTTCATATTCACGGCCAGTCGATTTGTACCTGAAGTAGGCAGTGACGTTAAAGACGTTAGAATGGCTCAGTTTGAGAGCAACAAAGAAATCATAGAAATCTATGCCAAACAAGCAGATGCTTGTGGTTACAAGGGCATCTTTGCTGTGGTATCGGATCCTGTAGACCTCCTCTGTGCGGCAGTTCAGAAAGCCGCTCCAAACCTTGCGAAAGACCAAATAAGAGGCTATGGCTTAGGTGTCATGTACGGTAGAGCCAAGTATTATGCGGCACATGAAAAAATGCATTTTGAGCGTGGAAGAGCCTTTGGCCCTCATGGCAAAGCGCTGGTGATTGCCAACGACATCATCGATTATGATGAAATGGCTTCTCAAACCTTGACAAACCTTACTATCGAAGCCAATTTGAAAGTGCGTGAGGCGGGATTCAAACCTTATATAGCGCCGGCTCTATCGTCGGGTGCTATCTCGATACTGCATACTTTGACGGGCGAGTGGCACTACAGTGCGGTAGCCCTAGAAGACTACTATCTAGGAATAAGGAATCGCTATGTGGACGGCAAGACAGAAGTGGAGTGTATCCCGGATCATCCACTGCTGGTCAAACGTATCCGTAGCGCGATTGAGGAGTTGAGGTCAATTTGGCGTTAGAATGTCTGTATTTTGGAGATAAAACGGAATTTTACGGTCGCATGGTTCAATTACTGGAAGCACGAGACTGCGTGCTGAGGGATGGCGTCGATCATGATATTGAAAAGGACGGTGTTTACAAAGGCGTCTTGGTCATCCAACTGGATGATATCGGTTCCAATTGCCCTTTTCTTCAGTGGTTGCTGGAAAAGAAGAAGCAATCGGAAGACTATTTTGAGAACAGCGTCATCGGCGTGATTGTGAAAAGCGATTCCACCCTGTATACTAAAAAATTTGCATCTAAAGTCATTTATTTGCTGAATGAGATGGGCGCACGTGTGCTGGGTCATTCGGCCATAGAATTCATAGAGGATTACAAAAACCTTGCTCAGTGGCAGATTGCGGAGAACCTCTCTAAAGAGGGTGTGATTGAACTCATGGTCTATCGCTTGCTGAACCGGCTAGAGGCCTATGTGAACGACAAGCCAAGCCATCCGAAAATATTGGTCTTGCATGCCAGTACTCATGATAGCTCCAATACATTGGCGCTTTGGAACATGGTACGGGCCAATTTGCCTTATGAGGATATTACAGAGTTCCACGTTGAGGAAGGTACCGCAATCGATTGTTATGGCTGTAGCTTCGAGGCGTGTAATTATTTTAGTCAGCATAAAAGTTGTTTCTACGGTGGGGTTATTACGGAAGAATTATTGCCGCTCATAGAAGCAAGCGACGTTGTCGTCTGGATTTGTCCAAATTACAACGATGCTTTATCGGCCAAGCTAACCGCGGTTATCAATCGTTTGACCGTGCTTTATAGAAGGGTGTCTTTCAGTAAGAAGAAGGTCTATGCGGTCATCGTCTCCGCCAATTCAGGAAGCGATTCCGTCGGCAGTCAGCTGATCGATGCCTTGGTGATGAACAAGGGATTCCAACTGCCACCAAACTTTGCCCTGACTGAATTGTCTTCAGACAAGGGCAGCATATACAAAGTGCCACATATTCAAGAAAAGGCAAAAGCCTTTGCTGAACATATGGCACGTGAATGTTTGTAGAGACGTATTAGAACCACAATTTAAACTGATCTTTATTGGTCATTGCTGTGAGAATGCTTTGGCGGCTGTTCGGAATGTCGCTGTAAACACCTCTGAGCAGTTGCTTCACTTTTTCCCGTGATGTGTTTTTGTCCATCGGACAAGGACTCTTGGTCACGGGAATTTTTTCTTTATTGACTGCGCCGATGATATCGGCTTCCTTAACGTTCATGAG
>JAFGTX010000309.1 GCA_016938815.1 Clostridia bacterium
ATTGAATCCCGCCCGATTCTTGGACGGCCTTGGGAATATGTGTTTTACATCGACTTTGAGGGAAGATTGGATGCGCCGAACGTTCAGTCCGCACTAGAAGAACTTAATGGCTATGTGCATGATTACAAGGTTCTAGGCAATTATTAGATCAAACCCTTATAAAAGCACTTGTGAAAACCGATACCGAGTCAGCGGTAAAGGTTCTTAGCAAGTGCTTTTAATGCGTCTAGGTCGACAATATCGATCTGTTTGCCTTTGATTTGGATGACGCCCATGTTTTCGAGCTCATGGAAAGTGCGGTTCAGATGGCGATAGGTGGTGCCGAGAAATTCTGAGATATCCTGATAGGAGGATTGTAAAACGACGCTAAGCTGCTGCTGACTCGTATGCTCGTATATATAGCTGGACAATCGGTTGATGAGGGGATAGTAAAGATTGTAAGCGCTGTTATTGGAAAGGCTCTTTAGTTTGTTGCTGAGGGAGCGGCCAATAAATTTTAGAAAAACGGGGTTGTCGGCATATTTCTCCCGAATCAGAGTCATTGGCAGTTTTAAAAGATAAGAGTCGGTGACGGATTCCACCGTGGAATCCGTATGGCCGGGATAAAAAAATTCAATATCCCCTAAGGTATCCAATTCCGTATAAAATCTCAATAAGAGGGATTTGCCGTTTTCTAGAACACTGAGGATCTTAATTTTACCCTCAAGAAAGAAGAAGAAGTATTCGAAGATATCGCCACATCTTAAGATGACATCCTCTTTTTGATAGTGGATCAGTTGACCTTTCATCAAATCCTCAAGGGCGATGACATCGTCCAAGTGATATTTTTTTATATAGTGCAATTGCTGTTGCTCATCGGTAATGATTCGCATAAATTCCTCCAAACATGACATATGTCATGTTTTTTTATTTGTTATGATGATACACTGTTTTAGCAGAAAGGTAAAGGTGTTATGATGTATTACGGATTTGGATTATTTGCTGGCATGTGCGTGGCATGTATGATTTTTTTCAATAATTTATTATCGCAAGTGGTTGGTGTTTACTGGGGCACGTTTATTTATCATACGATTGCTTTGATTTTGATCACGGCATTTAGCCTGATTTACAAACCTTCCCGTAAAAGTGGCGGCAGATTGCCCCTGTATTATTATTTGCCAGGTGTGGCCAGCGTTTTGACGGTCCTTACCAGCAGCTACTCGGTGACGAAGATTGGACTGACGCTAACCATTGGTCTTTCCTTTTTCGGGCAGTTGATTTTTTCTAACATCGTCGATCACTTGGGTCTCTTTGGCATGAAAAAACGCCCCTTCCATCCTAAGAAGATGGTGGGTTTGACACTGATTTTTTCGGGCGTGCTGGCGATGATTTATTTATAGTGTGTAAAGGAGTGGCCTATGTATTATTTATTGCCCTTTATAGTAGGGTTTCTCATTGTATTTTCAGCCCTAGTCAATGGACAAGTTGCTCAGCGTCTTGGCACGACCAAGGGTATTCAGACGAATTTTTTGGTGGGTGCGGTGGCGGCCTTGGTGCTGGCGTTGGTTTTTAATGCCTTCACCATGACGATAGACGGGCCGGAGTCTTCATCGATGCTCTTGATGATGGGTAGTCTTTTCGGACTGGGTGTCCTCTTTTTCACCAACACCATTGTGACTAAAATATCGGCACTTTATGTGGTCTTGCTGCCCTTCATCGGGCAGATGCTGGTTAGCGGCTGTATTGACTACTTTTATCTGGACATTCTTTCAAAAGGGAAAATCATTGGCGCCTTGCTTATATTGGCTGGAATCTTCTACAATGCTGTTTTTGAACGTACTTTCGAGGGGGCTTAAAAAATGTTCATTTTGGGGATATTTACATCAAACCCATTTAAGTGTATGATTAATTAAATGGGGGTAGAGTTAATGGATAATATGGATTCTAGAATTGTTGAAATTCTTAAAGAAAATAGCCGTATTTCGGCATCTGAAATAAGCAGAAAAGTTGGCCTGTCCGTTCCTGCGGTAAGTGAGCGCATCAAGAAACTTGAGGAACAAGGCGTGATTCAAAAATATACGATTAAATTAAATGAACAAATACTCGGTTACAATATCAAGGCCTATATCATGGTACGTTTGCAGGATGTGGATGCCTTACCGGAGTTCAAGGAACAGATTTTGCAGTTCCCGAATATTTTGGAATGTCACCATATCGCCGGTGAATTCGACTACATTATGAAAACGGTCGTGGCAAGCACGGATGATTTGGAAGACTTTATCACCAACAAGCTTAAGCGGATCGAAGGCTTATCCAACTGTAGAACGCATTTGGTGTTTTCAACACTGAAGGAAGAGTTGACGATTTAGAAGGCTCTGAAGGAAATCTTGCGAAAAATGTATTTTTTATGATACAATATTATGAGTAGAATCAAAACCATCTTAATCAAGATGGTTTTTTTATTTTCGAATTCTTTTTGTCGCATTCTGCGATTTCTAATAAATACAACTCATATCATGAGACATCTGAGGCGTTAGACATTCTATTATTCCAAGGGAATTGTGAAGCATAGCACTATATGACAACCACAAAAGTGGTGTTTTGTAGTTCACATATTGATAAAAATAAATCTATAGGAGGTACATTATTGGCAAAGATTACGATTATTGGTATAGGACATGGGGGATTTGCAGTGGCCGCAGACATGACACTGGCGGGTCACGAGGTAACATTTTACGTTGCGGAGCGTTATAAAAACCGCGTTGAAAGACTATTTGAGGAAAAGACCATTCACTTATCCGGTGTGGGGCGTACGGGGACGGCTCATCTTGTATCGGTGACCTCATCACCAGAAGAGGCGTTTGCAAATGACATTATCATACCTGTGGTGCCGGCGTATGCTCAGGAACGGTTTGCAAACGAGATTGCAGCGTATTTGCGCCCGGGGCATAAATTATTATTGGTGCCGGGGTCAACAGGTGGTGCCTTGGTAACGGCACGGGTATTGAAAGAACATCAGAAGCTAGACGGTGTTGTCATTTCGGAGATGCATACACTGCCTTATGCTTGCCGTAAGACAGGTGAGTGCTCGGTTGAAATATTGCTGGAGTGCGGTATTTTATATTTTGCAGCATTTCCTGCAAAATACAATCAGGAGATGTTTGAGATTGCCAAATCGCTTTATCCGGCGACGGAACTGGTAAGCGATGTATTGGAAACGGCAATCAACAACGGCAACCCGATTTCTCACCCGGTGCCGATGGTGCTGAATGCAGGTCGCGTAGAGGATGAATCGGTGCAAAATTATCACTATAGGGGCATTACACCGAGTGTGGCTCGGGTGATAGAGACCCTAGAAGAAGAACGGAAAGAGATTGTTGAAGTGCTGGGTTACGATTATATTTCATCGACAAAACGTCTTGAACTCACCCATTATGCGCCTAAACGTGACACTTTGTATGAAGCTTATCGCGACAGCAAGGTTTTCCATGCGCTCATGGGACCTAATAGCCTCGAAAATCGCTATCTGACTGAGGATACGCCATATTCCCTCAGAGCGATTGTGGCCATTGGCAAGTTTTTAGGGGTTAAGACGCCAAACATGGAAGCCATCATCACCATTGGCTCGGCCCTGATGGGTGCTGACTATATGACAAATGGCCGTACGATGAAGACCATGGGACTTGTCAATATTGAACGAGATGAGATTAAGGATTTCCTGTATAATGGTTATAGCAATTAATCATATAGGAGGTGGCATGGGATGAAAGAAGCGTATTTTGCAGGTGGATGCTTTTGGTGTATGGAGGCGCCTTTCTTGGCTTTGGAAGGTGTTGTAGACGTCATTCCGGGTTATATGGGCGGTCATGTTGAAAACCCGACTTATGAAATGGTCTCGACTGGTCAGACAGGACATTATGAGTCGGTCAGAGTCACATACGATCCAGACAAGGTCAGCTTTGAGATGCTGTTGGCTAGTTTCTGGGAGAAGATCGATCCGACGGATGACTTCGGTCAAAAGGTGGACCGTGGCCCCCAATACAAAACCGTCATTTTTTATAATGACGAGGGTGAAAGAAGCTTGGCAGAAACTTCGAAAGAGGCCTTGGATGCGTCCGGGAAATACCCTCGGAAAATTGTGACGCAGATACTGCCTGTGACGGTATTTTACGAAGCAGAGACCTATCATCATCACTATTACGAAAAAATGAAGGTAAAATATAAAAACACAGGCGTTTCCTTTTTCTAGGAAGCGCCTGTGTTTTCTGCTTGAATATGTAGACTGATGCCCAGTAGAATGAGTCCACCACCGACCAGCTGAAGCAACGCAGGCTGCTCTTTGAGAAGGGCGAAGGCGAGGAGTGTCGCAAATACCGGTTCACCTAAAATGGAAGTCGAAACAAAGGTCGGATTCAGGTAGGCGAGTGCCCAGTTGAATACGGAATGCCCCATCAGCGTACAGAAGACAGCCAGACTTAAAAAAATCAGATAGTCGGACTTGGGATAACCCAGTAAGGGTGCTTTTGCGATGCCGTCAAATAGGAGTAGGGTAAGGGTGCAGCAGGCATAGACGATAAAGGTGTAGGCTGTCACCGAAATATGCTGACGTACCTTTCTGCCGATGAGCATGTAACCAGCCACGAAAAAACCACCGGCGATGGCGAAAAAATCACCTGTAAGATTATGGCCTTCCACACCGGCATCGCTCAAAGTGATGACGATACTGCCGATGAGGGCGATGATGATACTGATGACCGCTTTCTTCGAAACATTTTCTTTGGTGATGAAAAAAGTGCCTAGCAGTATGAAGATCGGATGGGTGTTGACCAGAACGGTAGAACTGGCAATAGAGGTCATTTTTACAGAAGTAAGCCATGTGGAAAAATGCAAGGCTAAAAAAATGCCACTGGCAATGCATAGAAGCCATAAGCGGGGTGTCATTTTGGAAGCGATATCTCTTTCTTGGCGCAAAAAGATCGGTAGCATAATCAGGGTTGAAAACCCTAGACGGTAGGTGGCGATAATGAGTGGGGGTGCTGTTGCAATCTTGGATAAGATGGATGAAAAGGATACAAACAGGACGCCGACGAGTACGATGAGTTTTACCGTTTTATTGGACATAGCAATTCTCCTTTGAATGAAATGGCTTTGGGTCGCTGAATAAAGTTAGTTTCATTATACCCGATAAACGACGTCGCGTGCATAAAGTTTATTTTTTTCGGATAAAAGGCTTGTCAAAAAAAATAAAGAGTGCTATAGTGTTAATTAATAAATTTGAAGGATGATTATTTATGAATCAGTTAAAACAATTTAAAGATTTTTCACAACTACATCATCATCATAGACCGAGGGTTTGAGCATGAACGAAAGATAACGTTCATAGGCACGAGCCCTATTTGTGCATGTTTTTAGGGCTTGTGTCTATGAGGTGATAATACAATGACGTATGCGCCGTATAGGACTTGTCCTATACGGCGTTTTTATATTTTTGAACAAATTTGGATGATTATACAGAAAAGGATGGCGGGAGACAATGAAATTTTTAACCATGGAAGACCAATTAAAATACTACCGAAACAAAAGAACCAAGAAACAGGTACTGGAATCCTATTTTCTATCTTCGGGATTTCAATACATAGAACCATCCATGCTAACGCTTTATGCAGGGGATGGTCAAGGAGAAAGGAAAAAGTCGCAAAGACTGGTCAAGGTCATTGACGGCAAAGGTGAAATCTATACGATGCGTGGGGATATGACAGCTGGGATTATCGATCAAATTGGTCAGCAGGCTATCGAAAGCAATGAGATCAAACTCTATTACGACGGCAAGGTCTTCATGACAAATGAAGAGGGTCGGGTGGTCACAAGAGATCAGATGGGGGTCGAGTGGATTGGCGGCGACGTGCTGGCGAGTACTCAGTCCTTGATCAAACTTTCGGCTCAG
>JAFGTX010000310.1 GCA_016938815.1 Clostridia bacterium
AGAATCGCGGTTTCGCTGTTTCCGTTTGGCGTCGTCGCCGTAAATTCAAACGTGTACTCTCCCTCATCTACAGCTGGTACCACTTCTTCCTTTAGCCATTTTTTCATGTTGGCAACGACACTACCATCTAGCGGCATGGTAATACTCTTTTCTTTCGCTGTGTCCTTAAAGGCTTTTACAATAAGCGTGCCCGCATATTTGCTCGTAAAGGCTTTTAACATATAGGCTTCTTCTGCCAAGAGTTCTTCAGGCATGATTTCTGGATATAAGTTGATTGGTGTCCTAACTCCAACATCAAATACCACCTCTGCTGTCTTCAATGGATTCGACACGTCGATGGCCGTCACTTTTAACTGGTAAGCTTTGTCTGGCAACGTCAAAGGCACTTGAAGGTCTCTAGGATTCCATTTGACGAGATTAGGATTTGTACCATCCCTCACTGCAGATGCGCCCTCGTTGAAGGGCACTGTGATCAGACTACCCTTTCGAATGTCGCCATCATAAAGCGCGATTTCCAATTTTAGCTCCTTTGGGTACTCCGTCTCAATGTCATAGATGTTAAAATACTCCGTAATCGGCATACCGTCAATACTAAAGCCATCATCACGGGCCTGAATCTTAGCCGTCAAGTTAACCGGCACTTCATCAAGCTTGAATGTCTTTTCAAGTGGCAGTGACCAAGCTCCCTCGATGTCTTGTACGCGATAAATGATTTTGTATTCCACACCACGTTCAATCTTCAAATGAGTAAAACTGCTCTGATTCACTTTGATCCAACTTGCGTCATTTTCGCCTTTAATAGCAAATTCATATTTAACGATACCTTTTCCAATGGCACTTTCATGATCCAAGTCGTATGATCCATTATCCGTACAAGTTAAGGTCAAATAGTTTGGTTCAACCGAGCTCACACCAAACCTAAAATTCATTAGCGCTATCGGTCGTCTGTGAACATACACATTGACTAAGGCTTCATCCATATTTTCTAGTCTGTATTCCGCGAATCGATCATCGTCCTTCGGATTGTCCTTGGCCTTCGGTCTTACTTCGTAATGTCCCACGTAGTTAAGCGTCGTCAATGGTTTTAAAAGTCCGGTACCGGCATTGGGGTCTTTTCCGAGACTATTTTCAAAGTAATTTGGATTCGTATGTTCGAAATCGTATACCATACTGTAGGCCTCATCACTTTCGTAATCATCGTAAAGCATGGTGACTTCGATGTTGTCGCCAAGAAGTACGTACACGTCGTTTGTACCG
>JAFGTX010000311.1 GCA_016938815.1 Clostridia bacterium
ACCAGCTATCTCCAGATTTGATTGGCCTTTCACCCCTATCCACACCTCATCCAATGAATTTTTAACTTCACCTGGTTCGGTCCTCCATTACCTTTTACAGTAACTTCAACCTGGACATGGATAGATCATCTGGTTTCGGGTCTGCCACTAGATACTTAACGCCCTATTAAGACTCGCTTTCGCTTCGGCTGCGTACGTTACGCACTTAACCTTGCATCTAACGACAACTCGCTGGCTCATTATGCAAAAGGCACGCTGTTGTCCCACAATGGAGACTCCAACTGCTTGTAAACAAACGGTTTCAGGTTCTATTTCACTCCCTGTCAAGGGTTCTTTTCACCTTTCCCTCACGGTACTGGTTCACTATCGGTCACAATTTGATATTTAGCCTTAGCTGATGGTCCAGCCGGATTCAGACAGAATTCCACGTGCTCCGTCTTACTCGGGTGCCTCTCTAAGTATATATAATATTTCGCCTAAAGGACTGTCACCTACTATGGTTCAGCTTCCCAACTGATTCGACTATATTATATAATTCCTTACGTACAGTTACAGCTGTACATGAAAGGTCCCACTACCACCTATGAATAACGCCTGTAAGCTATCACATTCATAGATTTTAGGCTCTTCCCCGTTCGCTCGCCGCTACTTGGAGAATCGTTCTTACTTTCTCTTCCTCCGGGTAATTAGATGTTTCAGTTCCCCGGGTGCGCCTCCCTCTCGGGATGATCATGCATTACCATGACCGGGTTGCCCCATTCGGATATCTACGGGTCTAAGGATGTGTGCTCCTTACCGTAGCTTTTCGCAGCTTACCACGTCCTTCATCGCTCAATTGTGCCTAGGCATCCACCGTTTGCCCTTACTTTTCTTTGCCTTTGTCTTTTTATCGATCTTTTTTGTAGTTTTCGATGATTTCTTATCAATGCTGTTACATATTATATTATCAACTATTCGTCTTTCGCATCTTCTGCTATTTGTAAATTTGTTCTTTCTTTCTATTTGCTTTTTTTTTCCATATGTCTATGTCAATGAACAG
>JAFGTX010000312.1 GCA_016938815.1 Clostridia bacterium
AGAATCGCCGGCGTTCCTAACGTCATAATCTCAGCAAGCGTCAAAGCACCACCACGGGTAATCAACAAATCCGCTGCACTCATATAGCTTGGCATATCATCAATATAAGGCATAATTTTAACATTATCCTCAAACTTCAGATCCAATTCCATCTGACGTTTCAAAAAAACGTTATAATACGACTTTCCGGTAACATGCACATAGCGCAGGCCTTTTTCACCATTTACTTTTTTCATCAATTCGAGCACTGACTCGTTCAACTTTTTAGCACCACCACTGCCACCAAAAGAGACTACAAAAAACTCATCCTCGGCAATGCCTAAAGTCGCTCTGCTTTTTGCTCGATCCACCTGTTCAAAATCTTTTCTCACTGGTGTACCGGAAAATACCACATTATCTTGTCTAGGCAATCTTTTAACAGCTGCTTCATAACTGACAAAAACCACCTCTGCTTTTTTTGCAAAGAATCGATTGGCCTTACCAGGATAAGCGTTGCTCTCATGCAAGATTGTCTTAATCTTCAAATGCTGTCCTACCAGCATCAGTGGTCCTGTCACATAACCCCCAGTACCTATGATGACGTCTGGCTTAAATTTCTTAATGATTTTATAGGCACGGATAAGTGCCTTGATTAAACTCATCACGTATTTCACAATATCACGAATGTTTTTGTGCTTTAAATACGTGATAGGTATGCTTTCATAACTCAACCCATAATCTGGAACAATTTCAGATTCAAGACCTTCCTGTCTACCGACATAAAGAATTTCTGTGTTTTTATGTCGCTCCTTATAAGCTGTCACAATGGAAATTGCCGGATAAATATGTCCGCCAGTTCCACCTCCGGTCACTAATATCTTCATAATTTTATCTCCCCGTCTACATACTGACACCCATTATAGCAAATTTTATGCTTTATGACTATCGGCACGAGAACTCTTTGAAATATTCAAAAGTATGCCTACACTTGCCATTAAATATACAAGCGCATTCCCCCCAAAACTGATAAATGGTAAAGAAACGCCTGTTACCGGCATCGACGATGTCGCCACAGCGATATTCATCAGCGACTGAATGCTGACCATCGCAACAATGCCTGTTGCCAAATAGCAACCATACTTATCAGGGGCATGCTTAGCAATCTGTACCCCTTTGTATATAAACATAATGAAAACCAAAATAACAAACGTACTGCCGATGAAGCCCAATTCTTCACCGATCGTTGCAAAGATGAAATCATTTTGTGGTTCTGGTAGATACAATTTATTCTGTACACTCTGCCCCAGACCAACCCCAGTAAGACCACCAGATCCTAAAGCATAAAGAGACTGGACAACCTGCCATCCATCCCCCCAGATATCGTCAAAGGGATTCAAGAAGGTTGTTACTCTTTTCCATCGATAAGGTGATGTGATTGCCGCAAAGAAGAACAGACCCGCTCCAAGCGACCCTACGGAAATCAGATGAAACACACGCACACCTGCTACAAACATCATTGCAACGATAATCATCACAATCGTAATCGCCGTACTTAAGTTAGGCTGTAAAATAATCAAAATGAAATAAACACCCGCAATACCTAAGTAAGGCAATACACCGTGGACAAAATTCTTCAACAACTTATCCTTGACCGTTAAGCTATGGGCCATGAAAAGAATAACACATAACTTTGCAAACTCAGATGGCATAAAAGATATAGGTCCAATGAAAATCCAACGCCTTGAATTATTGATAACCGTCCCAAGATCCGTTAGAACAAGTACCAAAGAGAGGAAGCTGAATCCCAACAGCAAGGGTGCTATTTTCCTGTAAAACCTATAGGGGATAACCGAAGTGACTAGCATAGCGATAAAACCGATGGCCGCCCATATGAGATTTCTTTTGAAAAAGAAAAACTTATCATTCCAACGCCACATGGAGTAGTAAAAACTAGAACTAAAAACCATCATGATGCCAATGACCAATAACAGCAATACTACCAATATTAACCCTATATCTAAATG
>JAFGTX010000313.1 GCA_016938815.1 Clostridia bacterium
AAGTATCATCCTGGATCAGCCGTATCCCATTGATTCCACATCTGGACAATTCTCACGTTTCACAAAGTATCATCCTGAGTAGCCTCCACCTTTGCCTTTTCATCCTGGCGCTTACGGACATCCCTTGTGCTTGCGCTACACAATGACACATAAGCAGCGGAAACGGACGTCCAGAAACTCGCTGTCAGTAGTAGCGCGCTTGGGTGGCGTATACTAGACGTAGAAAGATGGACAGATCCAGGGATGAATTGGCCTCAAAAATGCCTGAAAACCAAGTGTCGATTAAACGTTGGTTTCTAACTGGGCGGTTTCAAGTTTGAAGTGCAATACCGCATTTTAACTCCGTGATTAGCCGCGTGTTGAGACAGGAAGCGTACTATTCAATGGGTAAAAGAGGATCTCTGGACCATTCATTCCAAGAACCAAAATACATCCGAACATTGTCGATGCCTGCACTTTTCATCGCGAGAAGCGCATTAGCTGCCCTGGCACCTTTAAAGCAATATATAATGACGTTACTATTTGAATCAATGCCTGCAGTTTGTAGTTCTGCCAAGAGTTCATTTTTATTTTTAAATATAGATCCATATTCTCCTGGTTTCATAAATCTATACCACTCTATCCACCTTGCACCGGGAATCCGACCTTTACGCGGACAATAATCAATGCCATAAGGAGAAGAACTCTCCCCAATCCATTCACTCACATCTCGAACATCGAGTATTATTGTTTCCTTATTATTCAAAGCCTTAAGCATTTGATCTTTCGTGACCATGACGTTCTCATTTTTAAGTACTTTAAAATTTTGCACAGGAATAAGATTTGGGATATCTATAGTGCTTGGCAACCCCTCGCGCAACCATCTTTGATATCCACCGTGGAGCACGGCAGCATTAGAATGACCTAAATACTGCATCAAATACCAGCCCCGGCACGACTGACCGAATCCGTCATTCATTTGCTGTTCGTAGAATACGATTTTTTGACTTGCATGAACGCCGAGCTTTCCTAATAGATCAGAAAATTTAGATGCAAGACTTTCCAACCCATCATAGTCTGTCGTAGCGAGATAGGTAAAAATTTCACGAAGATTGCGAGCGCCAGGAAGGTGCCCTGCTAAATAGGCTTCAGGTGACCGAGTATCAATAAGCACGATATCCTCAGGGTAGGAATTCAATAATGCTTGCACATCAGCGCATTCCAGGATGCTTTCAGTTTTCATAACACACCTCATTAAAAAAGATTTCAGTAAGTTTTATATTTCAGGTATTTACCATTCATGGTGACTTTTATGCGATCTCCGTGTTCATCCTTTACTCTGGAAATATCCATAGAAAAATCAATGGCGCTCATGATTCCATCTCCGAACTCCTCATGAATCAGCTCTTTGATAGTGGTTCCATATACCTGTAGTATTTCATAAAACCTGTATATGGTTGGGTCTGTAGGAATGGCGGTTGGCAGACATCCACGCGAAGGAACTTCCTGCAGTATGCGTTCAACTTCCTCAGGAAGCTCCAATAAGTGAGTAACCACACGTGCCTGCTCAGCTGATAGCGGCATTTGTCCCAAGAGCGCAGCAGTACTCCATTCCTTGCTGACTCCAAGCCGAGCACTCAAATCCTTCCAGCTGAGGCCATGAAGAAGTTTTTTTTCTAATATCAATGCAGTGACATCTGATCTGTTCATTCGTTGGCTCCTTATAAGTTGCTAAGTTTTGCTGATTACAACCAAAAAAAATTGCATGCACCTATGTAAATTTTGTGTTGATAAAAATCCAACCAGCCTGAGTATTCTTGAACAAGTTATCCGCTGAAATATAGTCTGCATATTGTGCCCCTAAAAGCCAAGATGGGTTAAAACGATGAATAACGGAAAGATCGACTTCATGCCCATAGTGTACTGAGTGATAGCTAGAATCAAAAGAATAATATCTCGCCATAAATTTGGTATTCATCCAAAGTGCTTTAGCAGTAATGTAAACACTTTTTAACCCTTCTTTTGGAGTGGTTAGAAAAATATCTGCCCAACCGTTAAACAAATGCTTAGTAGCCAGAGGCGTCTGAAAGCCATATGTACCATTCTTGTTAGCTCCCATCACCATGTAATCGGCATGGATACCAAGATTTCTCCAGGTGAGGCCCGCTCCACCATGCGCGTAAGAGGCTTTAACCAAGGGGCTGCCACCGTCATACGGTGTTTGTTTCGCATAGCTACCGTCGTACTGTATACGGTATGAACGGGTTATGGGTATCACTCCTGCAACGCGGATACCAATGGTTTGGCTGTTACAGGCTTGTACGCCAGACAATAAACAAGATGCAGCACCAGGTATTAGTGTTTTAGACTGATTTCCGTACCAATAACCAAAAAGATCAGCGTGAAGAAGTTGGTTTTGAGTAAATGATGCTTGAGCTAGAAAAGTCTTAGATGCTACTAATTGGTTAAGAATATTCTTGATCCGCCAAATATACGCGCCAAAAAGATGAATATGTCTATCAATGTTATCATGAAGAGAAACGGCATCAAAACTCTGAGGGGTTTGAAAAAAATTAACATTGCCTACGAATCGGCTATCATTTAAAATGATTTCTTGTCGACCCACACGAGCTTTTATGCCTTTCAAACCCGTGTACTGAATATAAAACTGATTGACACCTGTTTCTTCTGGATCGGGTATGGCTGAATATTGAGTCTTTCCGTTTAGGAGACTATTGTAGTTGTTAATCAGGCTGCTCACATTGATAAACTGGATATAACCTGTTAATCCATATTCCTGGTGGGTTGAGAGCCCCAACATTGAACGTATAGTGAATGCATGGGCTTCATCAAGACCAGGCTGTTGCACAAATTCATAGCGAGGTCTGATCTGAAGGGTATAGCTCCCCTTTGAAAGGGCCTGAGTCAGGGG
>JAFGTX010000314.1 GCA_016938815.1 Clostridia bacterium
AGGTTCGTGTCATTAAAAAAGATGACCAATAGAATATATCTTTTGATCATCTTTTAAATAATATAAATTAACTTAATGACATTGGTGTCGGGTTAGGACACTTTTTTTCAGTTTTAGGATTATTTAGTTATTTCTGTAGCCCAGTGTCGCTTGCGCTCTTCTGAAAAAGCTTCAATAGACCGGGAAACACTGCCATTGATCATGATCTGTAGTTTTTTTAGGAGCGCATCCGGTTCTTCTTTCATTCCTTCAGCGACCCAGTCCATCATGAGACCATTGAATACATGGCGATAAAAGTTGATGATGAAGCGACAGTCCTGTTCTGGCAGGTCGACATGTAGAGTGTTCATGCACTCATCGACGATTTGATCTAAAAGCTGGTTTGAAATTTCGATGAAACAGGTATTGGATTCGTTGCGATAGGTCGAATCATAGACATTTAGAATCATGCGGGAATTGCGCTTCAAGTAATTCATAGTAGCTAAAAATCCGCTGCACCAGGTGTCGAAAGTCCGATTTTGAGCGATTTCTCCAAAGACTTCGTTTCTGAAATAATATTTGAAAATATCGAATAGATTCGCAAAGTGGTAGTAGAAAGTCTGACGATTGATCTCGGCAATTTCACAGATTTCCGTAACGGTGATTTTGTCTATGGATTTACTTTGAACGAGCTGCTTGAAGGTATCGACAATAGCCGCTTTAGCGCTTGGTCTCATAGTTGCCTCCGTGTTTCTGTTTTTCTTTATTGTATCACGAAATGGAAAAGCCTCTAGTTTTTTGTGCCTTCTGAGAGTGCAATTTCAATCGCTTTAAGAATGGTCTTTGAGCTCATGGTTGCACCGGAGATAACGTCCACCTCGACGCTCTGCTGCGCTACGACAGTTTCGGTAATGACTTCAGCCGCGCTGCCCATGCCATTATCATGCTTTAAAAGCTGTACAGCGGTGATGGCGTGATTTTCCACTTCAACTGACACCTGGACTCTTACGGGTCCATTGTCACAGCCTCCAAGATAAGAACCATCCGCTATTTTTGAAAGATCGAACGCCATATCTGTGGAAGGCATAGCTTTTGGTAAATTTAGAATTACAAGGGATGCTATCCCAAGTACGACAGCGGCTATAAGGGCTAAAATAATTTTCTTTCTCGTTTTTTTCATTACATTTCCTCCTGCATTTTATAAAGATTTTCAATCAGTTTCACGATGACTCGAGCCGATACCTCGCATTCTTCCGTGCTGATGCCGGCAAACATTTCGGCGAAGAAGGGATCGGCATGATCTGATATTTCCTGTAGAACCGCTGCGCCGCGTTCGGTCATCTTAACGATTTGACTGCGGTGGTCTTCTGGATGACTATCCAAGATCACATAGCCATCACGTTGTAAAACTTCTAACATTTTTCTCACGTTTTGGCGGGTCGTATCGGTTTCCTTTGCGAGTGTCGCGATGGTCGGTGGGGGATCTGACGGTAAATCTCGAAGATTGCGTAGTAAGAACCATTGCTTTGTAGAAAGCCCAGGCACTTTTTTGTCAGCGACTAATTGCAATTTGTTAGCGAGGACAAAAGCGCCACCAAATAAGATGTGTTGCTTATTTTCAGATAGGTTCATGTATTCACTCCTCTCAAATAGGTAACTGGTTGCTTAAATTATACGCAATAGGTTGCGTTTTGTCAATTGCTAGGTGTTTTTTTTATTTTTGTGATACACTGAGTAATATAAAAATTTGAAGAAGTTATTTTGAAGGAGTATGGCGATGGTTAGATTATTGGATATTAAGACCTTGGTTCAGAAAATTGCAGAAGCAATCACCAGTGTTTTGGACATGGACGTTATCATTTCAGACGATCAGTTTAATAAGATTGCCGATACCAAACGGCATTTCAACTTGGAAGTGACACAAATTAAGGATACCTATGTGTTGGGTAAAGTGATTCATCAAGGTCATATTATCGTGGTAGAGGGGAAGGACGATGAGGAACAGTGCCGCCTGTGTGTGGAAAAAGAAAACTGCAATCTTCAAGCTATGATTTGCATTCCTATTCACCTCGAGGATAAAGTTATTGGCGCGATTGCTTTGATTGCGATTGATGAGACTTCACGGCAGCGCTTGTTACTGAACCAAAAGAACTTAATCGAATATATGAATCGTATGGCTGAGTTGATTGTGGGCAAGGTCCTGGAGCAGGAAGTGTCCAATCGACTAGAAATTATAAAAAACCAAATGGTGCACATTACCAATGCTATAGATGAAGGGGTCATTACGCTCAACGAATATGGTGAGGTCTTGTATGTCAATAAGGTGATTACAGATTTTTTCGGCCTTGATGAAGACGCTTTGAAAGCCAAGATGATTACCGAGTTTTTAAATAGACCTTATATTAAAAAATTATTGGAGGATCATACCCCTTTTAGCAATAATGAAACCGTCATCAATATTAATCAGAGAGAGTTAAATGGTCTTATTTCGGGAAAACCTATGGATATTGGAAGTAAGAGCATTGGCTTTATTCTCACCTTTAGGAATATGAAAGATATCTACAGTGTCGTCAATAAGGTGTCACTGAACAATTATGAAATATCGTTTGAGACCATTATCGGTAAAAGCAAGAAAATTAAAACGGTCAAGGAAACTGCTAGAAAAGTGGCAGACAGCAATTCGACAGTTTTGATTCTGGGTGAAAGCGGTACGGGTAAGGAACTTTTCGCACGCGCAATTCATTTTAGCAGCAACAGAAAAGAAGCCCCTTTTATTGCACTCAACTGCGCAGCCATTCCAGAAACCCTTTTAGAAAGTGAACTCTTTGGCTATGAGGAAGGTTCTTTTACTGGGGCGATGAAAGGTGGTAAGTTGGGTAAATTTCAACTTGCAAATGGTGGCACGATTTTTCTTGATGAAATAGGGGACATGCCATTGCATCTACAGACGAAATTGCTACGGGTTCTTCAGGAAAAGTCTGTTGAGAAAATCGGTGGTGTGAAGAGCGTTGCGCTAGATGTTCGGGTGATTGCCGCGACTAATAAGAATCTGGAATCCATGGTCGAGGCGAATGAGTTCAGGGAAGATCTTTATTATCGCCTCAGCGTAATTCCGCTCTATATTCCGGCTCTTCGTGAGCGAACGGGTGATATTAAAATACTCTTGGATTATTTTTTGCTGCAGTACAATGCAAAATTGCATAAGCAAATTGAGGGCTTCAGCCAAGAGGTGGAGAATATGCTACTGAAATATTCATGGCCGGGCAACATTCGGGAATTAGAAAATGTGGTGGAATACGCGGTTAATTTAGAACCGTCTTTATACGTGACCATGGCTCATATTCCTCAGAAGGTCAAGGGACATCTTGCTGCAGTTCAAAAAGATGGTACCATTATGTCAATCAGCGATATGGAGAAGAAGATGATTGTAGAGGCTTTGGCACTTTACGGCAGTTCGTATGAAGGGAAAAAGCAGGTATCAAAAGTGCTCGGCATTGGTACGGCAACACTTTACCGGAAAATAGAAAAGTACGGTATCGGTTAGAAAGAACGCAAATTTTCTCAAAATGATAAATAGAAAGTCATGCAGAACCCACTGATTCAGTGGGTTTTTTTTACAACCTCTCAAAATGATAAAAATAAGATAACGATTACCTCTCATTTTGATAAAAAGAAGGATTTAAAACGTATGTTTATTGGGTTTTATGGATGCTAGCTATTGATTTGACTTGATTTGAGACAATGTGTGTATTTTGGCACAAATTTTGCTTTTAAATAAAGCGAGCTTAAAATCGAATGCATTCATTTTAGTGGATCAAAAAGGGGGAACTGAGAGTGGAACAAGAACTAAACAAGGAAATTAAAGAACGTATTTTAGAAAAACAACGTGCACCACAATCGCCATTGTACATGGCTGTGACAGCGGTTATCGTTGGGGTGTTGGGGTATTTTACCGTGATCAAGAATTTGGCAGGTACGCATACACTGAACGCACCAGAAGCATTTATGCTGATGTTGGTGGCTCTTGCCCTTGGTGAAGTCGTTTCCATCAAGACCAAGGCGGCGATTCCATCCATATTCGTAACGGCGGGACTTTTTATCATTGGATTCTGGACGATTTTCCCAAAGGATATTCTACAAATTAGTGGTATTGGTGCTTCCATGCCAGGACTTTTCGTCATGATTATGGTAACACATTTGGGTACCATGCTGGACAAGGACGAATTGGTTGCACAGTGGAAAACGGTAGTCGTCACTTTGGCGGGCATGGCAGGCATCTGCCTCGCGATTATGACAATCGGTCAAATGTTGGTAGGTACTGAAATTGCTGCGACAGCAACGCCGCCACTAACAGGTGGTCTGGTATCCGCAATCATTCTGCAAGGCGCAGTGAAAGGCAACGACTATCTTGTGATTATCGCGATGGCTATGTACGTGCTTCAGGGTTTTGTCGGATTTCCGCTTATCAACGCTTGTCTGAAAATAGAAGGACGTAGTGTCCTTGAGAAATTCAGATCAGGCCAATTGACGA
The DNA here is from genome assembly GCA_016938815.1 of Clostridia bacterium. Lineage (GTDB taxonomy): Bacteria > Bacillota > Clostridia > Peptostreptococcales > Acidaminobacteraceae > JAFGTX01. The sequence continues at coordinate 4,511 of JAFGTX010000314.1, forward strand.
AGGAAGAAATCCTTGGCAATGTGAAGAAAAAGTCAAAAGCCGCAGTGAAAAGAACCCTTTTCCCTGAAAGTTCGGATGACTACAAAACAGATTATATTATTTTATTGAAAACATTGGTTTTGGTCGTTTTATCGGGTTATATGGAGTCCTTGACTGGGGGTGCGGTTTCTAAATATGTCTTTGCTTTACTTGTCGGTGTTATTGCTGCTGAAATCGGGTTTATCGAAAGAAAACCCTTGGAGTCATCACGCAGTTTCGGACTTTTTATTACAATTATCATGATGTTCGTATTTGCAGGTCTTAGCAGTGTAACGATTGAAGTTCTGAAATCCATTATCCTAGACTTTGTCATCTTGATTACTTTGGCAACCCTAGGTATTGCAGTGCTCTCTATTCCAATTGGCGCAAAACTTGGATTGAGTAAAGCCATGTCATTTGCCATTGGCCTTGGTTCTATAGCAGGTGGTTTCCCAGCCAGTTATGTATTGAGTAACGAGGCAGCTAAATTATTGTCGGACAACGATGAGGAATACAACCTGCTTTTGGAACACTTTTTACCGAAAACCCTCGTATCGGGCTTTGTCAGCGCGACATCGGGATCGGTTATCATTGCAGGACTATTCGTGAGTCTTTATTTTAAATAAGTCATTTTGAGGAGGAAATAAGTATGTGTCAATTAAATCAACCTAAAAACGTATCAAATGAAGAGTTGAATAAAATCAGAGCGGCAATTATCCATAGAGGCATGTGGATGGGCCTTATATTGAAGGAAGCAAAAGATCGCGGTCTGGACTGGGAAACAATCGGTAGAGAAGCCATCAAAAAAACGGGTTATATCCATGGCGACGGCATCAAAGATAGAATGGATGTAGAGGACAGCTTGGTCTCTTTCGGCAATACTTTCTTTACACAGAACATTAAAGATATTTTTGAAATTGAAGTCAAAACAATCACAGAGGAAGCCTTGGAATTGGAGTACGGTCATTGTCCGCTATTGACGGCATGGCAGTCACTAGGATTTGAAGGGGAATTCTTAGAGAAATTATGTGATATTGCAATGTGCGGTGATAGAGGGATTGAGAGCCGTTTCGATAATTTCGAATTCAAGCTTGGCAGAACGCTCGCAGAAGGTCATAAGGTTTGTGAAGTGAGTTTCTATAGAAAGTAAAACAAACATAAAGGTGGTGCTGCAATCTAATTTCTTAGATTTGCAACACCACCTTTTTTATTTCAAATGAATCTGTTCTTTAACTTTAAGCATATGGTACATCAAGTCATTATAAGGTGTCGGTACACCGTATTCTTTTCCAAGTTTCCTAACGACGCCAGCAAGCATATCGACTTCTGTTACACGGCCCGCATCGATATCTTGGTGCATGGAGGTTTTTGATTCTGGGACCATGGTGTTCAAGATAGAGAGCCAAGCTTCAAAGTCTTCTTCACTCAGTTCAACACCCTTCTTCAGCGCGACTTGCTGAACTTCTTCCATGATGAGGTGCATCATGTCGTGTCCATTCACCGTATTCAAGAAATGGTAGTTTGCACCTAAGATGGCGGTTGGTTGATTGCTGCATACGTTGATCATGAACTTCCACCAAAGTTTTTTGTACATATCTTTGGGACATTCAAAGGGTATTTTGGCCTTCGTGAAGATATTTGAAATGGTTTTAATTTTATCCGTCATTTCACCGGATTTTTCTCCAAATACAATTTTGCCGACAGAGCCGTAATTGACGTTCATACCTTCTCTTTGAGCGTCAATGCCGAGACACATACTGTAGACCATGTTTTCCATACCGAAAGTAGCGCCGATAATTTCCTCAGAATCGATGCCATTGAGGAGGGACATGATGATGGTTTTGTCGTCGACATGGTTTTTAACTGCCTCGATGGCGTTTGTCAAATCATTGTATTTGACTGCGATGATTACAAGATCAGCAGGAGATACTTTGTCGCTGACCCGACAGTAAGTGAAGTGTTGAATCTGACCATTGACTTTGAAAGGGGTGGTCTGATAGCGTTTTAAGCGCTCGTCATCCAGAATAATATTCAGTTCAATGCCAGGATAAGCATCGAGAAGTGCTGCGTAGGAAGCGCCAATTGCTCCCAGTCCGATTAGAGTTACTTTCATGTTGGCCTCCTTGTTTTCTTGTGATTTTAACCATTTTACCACTAAATGAGGCTTTGCTCTAGGAAAAAACAAAAATTCTTGCGTTGGTAGCGGTAAATGCTTTTAAATATAAAAAAAAGGGTAGATAGATTAATAGACAGGCATATTTTAGAAAATCAAAGCCGATAAAGGGGGATATGAGATGTCAGCAGGAAAAATAAAATCCATAACAAATCCATTTGATGATTATTATGTCATCAAAATTACAAAAGAAGAAGATTTTCAGTGGCTTCCAGGTCAATACGGCGTATTTAAGCTGGATATGGCCATAGAGGGTGATAAAAATCAAAGAATTTTCAGTTTCGCTTCAATCGTGGAAGAGGATGAAATAATCTTAGGTACTAGGACAGGTCCTTCTATCAGTAAGTTTAAAGAAATTTTCTTGAATTTAGAGCCGGGCACACGGGTTGGGATCAAGGGGCCTATGGGCAACTTTACGCTACGTGATGGTGACGAACCTATTGTGATGATCGCTGGTGGTGTAGGGATAACTCCGATTAGAGGCCTTTTCAAGGCGCTTGAAAAAGGAAATTCCCGAAATGTGGATCTGGTATACTCCTCATTAGATCATTATTTATTTCTTGATGAGTTAGAGTCAGTGGCAGAAAAAGACAGCAAGATAAACGTTCATACAGTTACCACACCGGAAAGCACGCAATCAAAGATAAGAGCATTGACAGCGAGTCATGGCAATGAAGCTCTTTATTATATTTCAGGCAGTCCGGGTCTCATCAAGGCCATCAAGGCACTTTTGTTTGAAGAGGGGATTATGGAAGATCGGATTATCTTTGATTCATTCGTAGGTTATTGATATATTGTAATAAGGTCGGCTTGGTTTGGCTTTTATTTTCAGATGATAAAAGCCAATCAAGCCGACCTTGACATGAGAATTGAAAAAATGCTATACTGCTAATCGATTGAGACAGTTTATTTGTACCATCCTGTCTATAAACAAAACTAGGGCTGATTTAATATTGTGAATAGGATTACGAGTGGTTTAGCACTTTTTTTAATCTTGCAGACAAATATCAAAACAGGCATAGTTGTGCCTGTTTTCATTTTTCGTGAAAAGCAAGAATAGCGGAAGAAAATGGGTAGTCTAGATAGGATATAAATGCATTTATATCCTATCTAGACTACCCATTTTCTTCTATTAGGCGCGCCAAGCGAGCCTACGGATGCGTAGCATCTTTAATGATTCTAAAAAAATAATCTTTATTTGAAAGGGCGTATTCAAATGTATTACATAAAGTCAGAACACAGCTTCGACTCGGCACATTTTTTGGCTCATTACCAAGGTAAATGTAGCAATATCCACGGACACAGGTGGCGTGTCCTTGTTGAAGTAGGCAGTCAGACATTGCACACAGAAGGGCAACTGGAGGGGATGGTTGTCGATTTCTCACAGTTGAAAAAAGATGTCAAAGATCAAGTGGACTTTTTTGACCATGCTTTGATTATAGAGAAAAACACGATGAAAGCAACGACGGTTTCGGCACTTACAGAAGAGGGATTTCGACTGATTGAAGTGGATTTTCGACCGACAGCAGAGCAGTTTGCAAAGCATTTCTATGACGGCATGACCAGTCGTGGCTATCAGGTCAGAGCCGTGACAGTCTATGAAACGCCGAATAATTCGGCGTCTTACGAGGGAGAGGATCATGCTTAGATACAAAGTGGTGGAAAAATTCATCAGCATCAACGGAGAGGGTCGTCTAGCGGGAGAGCTGGCCGTATTTATTCGTTTTCAGGGCTGTAATCTGGCTTGTTCTTACTGTGACACCACTTGGGCGAATCAGGAAGAGGCACCTTATGAGTTGATGACAGCGGAAGAACTCTATAGCTATATCAAGGAAACGAAAGTTTGTAATATCACCCTGACCGGTGGTGAACCCCTGTTGAATCCAAAAATGGATGTATTGCTCCGGTTGTTGGGTGAGGATCAAAGCTTGAATATAGAAATCGAAACTAACGGCAGTGTAGATTTAGCGCCTTTTGCAAAACTTGAGAGGCCACCGGTATTTACTATGGATTATAAACTTCCAAGTAGTTTGATGGAAGCGGACATGATGATTTCTAATTTTGACGTGCTGGGTACAAAGGATACGGTAAAATTTGTGGTTGGCGACTTTAGGGATCTGGAGCGTGCACGGGAAATCATTAGAGGACACCAGTTAATTTCAAAATGTCAGGTTTACCTTAGTACGGTTTTTGGAAAGATCAGTTTAGATGAGGTGGTAACCTATATGAAAACCCATAAAATGAACGGCGTCAGACTTCAACTACAGATGCATAAGGTCATTTGGGACCCTAATTTGCGCGGCGTTTAATTCAGCTGGAAAAAAGTGAGGAAAAAGGAATGGCAATAGATACAGAAGCGATAAAGGGGCACATTAAAGGTATTCTCACGGCCCTAGGCGATGATCCAGGACGTGAGGGTTTGGAAGAGACGCCTTTGAGAGTTGCCCGTATGTTTGAAGAAGTTTTTGAGGGCATGAATTACACCAACCATGAGATTGCAAGTATGTTTGATAAGACATTTGAGGATGATTTGGACTTGGGGGCGGCGTCACAGGATTTGATAGTGGTAAGAGACATCGATGCATTCAGCTATTGTGAGCATCACTTGGCTTTGATGTATAATATGAAAATTACCGTGGCCTACGTTCCCCGGGGTAAAGTCATAGGACTCAGCAAAATTGTGAGAATTGCGGATATGGCGTCTAAACGCTTGCAACTTCAAGAGCGTATCGGATCGGATATTGCGGAGATCATTCAGCAGGTGACTGAGTCCGAAGATGTGGCTGTATTGATAGACGCTTGCCACAGTTGTGTCAGCGCTAGGGGCATTAAAAATGCGTCATCCAAAACACATACATCGACGCTGCGAGGACGGTTTCAAACTGATTCAACTTTGCAACTGCGTTTAAAATAACATTTAAAATTGGAGGAAACATATGAAAGCATTGGTATTACTTAGTGGTGGCGTTGATAGCACAACGTGCTTGGGTCTTGCTGTCAGCCAATATGGTGCCGAGAATGTTGTGGCGCTCTCTGTCGCATACGGACAAAAACACGCTAAGGAATTGGAAGTCGCTAAAAAAGTAGCAAGTTACTATCAAGTGGAATTTATGAATTTGGATTTGGCTAAAATATTTGAGCATAGCGATTGTTCCCTGTTAAAACATTCCGATCAGGAAATCCCAAAGGAATCTTATGCAGCACAGCTTGAAAAGTGCGAGGGTAAACCGGTATCTACCTATATCCCTTTCCGCAATGGATTATTCCTGTCTTCAGCGGCAAGTATTGCTTTATCAAAGAATTGCAGTGTCATCTATTATGGCGCCCACAGTGACGATGCTGCCGGGAATGCCTATCCGGATTGCAGCGATGCTTTCAATAAAGCTATCAACGAGGCGATTTATATTGGTAGTGGTAACCAGCTGCGCGTAGAAGCGCCTTTTGTGTCCTATACGAAGGCCGACGTGGTGCGTTGTGGTTTGGAAATACAAGTACCTTACGAGTTGACTTGGAGCTGCTACGAAGGGGAAGAGAAGCCATGTGGCACCTGTGGTACGTGTATCGACCGCAGGGAGGCTTTTGAAAAAAACGGGGTATGTGATCCCTTGCTCCTGTACTAATTTAAGTATCATGAGCAGATGATGATGAATGAGAGGAAGATAGAGATGGCAGGAAGAACAGAAACAGAAACAAAGGATCTAACCTTACTTGGGAATCAAGGGACGACCTATGAAATGGATTACAACCCATCGGTGTTGGAGACCTTTGATAACAAGCATCCAGAAAACGATTATTTTGTGAAATTTAATTGTCCTGAATTCACCAGCCTTTGTCCAATCACGGGACAACCGGATTTTGCCACGATTACGATTTCTTATGTACCTAATATCAAAATGGTGGAAAGCAAGTCTCTGAAGCTGTATTTGTTCAGCTTTAGAAATCATGGGGATTTTCACGAAGATTGCATGAACATTATCATGAAAGATCTGATTGCGCTCATGGCCCCAAAGTATATCGAAGTATGGGGAAAATTCACGCCTCGAGGCGGCATTTCCATTGATCCTTACTGCAATTATGGACAAGCAGGTACGAAGTGGGAAGAAATTGCCTTCAACCGTTTGGCAAATCACGACCTTTACCCAGAAAAAGTGGACAACCGATAGTGTAAACTTAAAAAGCTGACAGTCAGAGGATTGTCAGCTTTTTTTATAGGTCAGCTTGACAAGATTTTCAGCAGTTGATAAACTACACAAAGATAATGTACGAAATCGTACAGTTCGAAATTAAAACGTTCGAAAGTGAATAAAATTTATGTCATGCAGGAGGTGATCGGATGTATGACGATGCAGAAGAAAAATTTGGAAGCGTTTTGACGGTCATTATTATCGGTACATTCATCACGGTGTTGAACAGCAGTTTGATTAATATCGCATTGCCTAATATGATGACGGTTTTCGGTGTATCTCTTCAGTCTATCCAATGGGTCGTGACGGGTTATACCATTGCACTGGGGACGGTTATCCCCCTATCAGGCTATTTATCAGATTTGTTGGGATTAAAAAAATTATACATCATCGCTTTAGGTATTTTTACTGCCGGATCTTTGCTTTGTGGCATTTCTTGGAATTGCTCCTCAATGATTGCCTTTAGAATAGTACAAGGCATTGGTGGTGGCATCATCGGGCCTGTTGGCAACGCCATCCTTTTCAAAAGCGTACCTGCAAAGAAGATGGGTACAGCAATGGGTATATACGGTATTGCAGCCATGGCTGCGCCGGCAATTGGGCCGACACTTGGTGGCTATGTTATTGAACATGTCAGCTGGCGTATGCTGTTTTATATGAGTGTTCCCTTTGGCATCTTGGGTGTTTTCATGGGGATGTTACTCCTAAAGGAATTTCCGAAGTCAAAACTTGGACGGTTTGATAGCATAGGTTTTGTGACCTCGACGGTGGGGTTGGTTTGCCTCTTTTACGTTATCGGAAAATGGAGCAGTATTGATTGGTCTCAGATGGGGTATACGATCATGCTTGTTACAGGTGTCTTCTCCATGCTGATGTTTGTTGTCAATGAATGGCTGCATCCAGAACCTTTATTGGACTTGAAGATTTTAAAAAATTATGGATTTACCATATGGACTCTAATTGCGTGTTCTGTGAGTATGGCTATAATTGGCGTTTCCTATTCCATTCCGATGTTTTTACAGAATATCTTAAGATATTCTGCGATGAAGACGGGTCTGATTATGCTTCCCGCAGCTATTGC